>JBEIHL010000031.1:0-11118 GCA_040381375.1 Opitutaceae bacterium | reverse complement strand
GTTCTTGATCGTGACGGGCGGGGCGTTGATGCCGAGGACGCACGAACCTTCGCACGGCGCCGGACACACGCGCCCGGTGAATTCAGGGAAGTTGTTCGTCTTGTGCAGCCGGTCGAGCGCCTCCTTCCAGAGCCCGCGGTAAACGAGGTCGTTCCACTCCGGGATCAGGTTGTTGACCGGGCAGCCGCTCGCCATGCCGCCGATCAGCTTTCCCGTATGGCAAAACGGGATACCGCAATCCATGCACCGCGCGCCTTGGGTGCGGAGCTTCTTTTCCTCCATGTGATGGTGGAACTCCCGCCAGTCCTTGACGCGCTCGGTGGGCGTGCGATCGACGGGCAGTTCGCGCAGATACTCGATGAAGCCGGTTGGTTTACCCATGGAAGAAAGAGGAATTGAAGTAGCGAGGTGCGAGTTGTGGGTAGCGAGCAGGAAGTCGGCGATGCGGCGGCGTAAGGTCTGGGATGCTCGCTACTCACTACTCGCTACTTTGGGTTCTTAGTTGCCGCCCACGCGGCTGAGGTCCTTGGCGTTTTCCTCGAACGCGGCCATGATGGCCTCGTCACCCGTGAGGCCTTGGGCCTGGGCGCGCTCGATGCAGGCGAGCATGCGCTTGTAGTCCTTGGGCATCACCTTGACGAACTTCGGGACGAATTTGTCCCAGTCGGCGAGAATCGCGCGGGCGCGTTCGCTCTGCGTATAATCGAGGTGCTTCTGGATCATCGCGCGGACCGTCGCGATTTCGCGCGGATCCTCGAGCTTCTCGATGGCGACCATCTGCAGGTTGACCCGCTTCGGGAAGTCACCGACTTCGTCGAGGACGTAGCCGATGCCGCCGGACATGCCGGCGCCGAAGTTGCGGCCGGCGCGGCCGAGCACGACGACGTTGCCGCCGGTCATGTATTCGCAGCCGTTGTCACCGATGCCTTCGACGACGACGGTCACGCCGGAATTGCGGACCGCGAAACGCTCGCCGGCCATGCCACGAATGTACGCCTCACCGGCGCTGGCGCCGTAGAATGCGACGTTGCCGATGATCATGTTCTCCTCGGCCTTGAACGTGGCCCTGGTCGAGGGGTAGATGATGAGCTTACCGCCCGAAAGGCCCTTGCCGAAGTAGTCGTTGGCGTCGCCCTCGATCGAGAGCGTCATGCCGCGGGTGACGAATGCCCCGAAGCTCTGGCCGGCGGAGCCGGTGAACTTGAGCCGGATCGTATCCTCGGGGAGACCCTTCGCGCCGTACTTCTTCGTGATCTCGCCCGACGTGATCGTGCCGACCACGCGGTTGACGTTACGGATGGGGAGATCGGCGACGACCTTCTCGCCGCGTTCGATTGCGGGCTTGCAGAGGTCGAGCAACTGCGTGACGTCGAGGGAGCGGGCGATGCCGTGATCCTGCTTCATCTGGCAGAACCGGCCGATTTCGGGACCGACGTCCGGCTGGTAGAGGATGTTCGAGAAATCGAGCCCCTTCGCCTTCCAGTGGTCGACCGCCTTCCTGGCCTCGAGCCGGTCGGTGCGGCCGATCATCTCCTCGATCGTGCGGAAGCCGAGCGAAGCCATGATCTCACGGATGTCGTCCGCGATGAACTTCATGAAGTTCACCACGTGCTCGGGCTTGCCGGCGAACCGGGCCCGAAGCTGCGGATCCTGCGTGGCGACGCCCGCGGGACACGTGTTGAGATGGCAAACCCGCATCATGATGCAGCCCGTGGCAACGAGCGGCGCGGTGGCGAAGCCGAACTCCTCGGCGCCGAGCATCGCGGCGATGATGACGTCGCGGCCCGTCTTGAGCTGGCCGTCCGTCTCCACCGCGATGCGCGAGCGGAGATTGTTGAGCACGAGCGTCTGGTGAGTCTCGGCGAGACCGAGTTCCCAGGGCAGCCCGGCGTGCTGGAGTGAGGTCTGCGGCGAGGCGCCGGTGCCGCCGTCGTAGCCGGAGATCAGGACCACATCGGCGTGCGCCTTGGCAACGCCGGCCGCGATCGTGCCGACGCCGACCTCGGACACGAGCTTCACGGAGATGCGGGCGTCCTTGTTGCCGTTCTTCAGGTCGTGGATGAGTTCCGCGAGATCCTCGATCGAGTAGATGTCATGGTGCGGCGGCGGGGAGATGAGACCGACGCCCGCCGTGGTGCCGCGGGTCTTGGCGACCCACGGGTAAACCTTGGAGCCGGGCAACTGGCCGCCTTCACCGGGCTTCGCGCCCTGCGCCATCTTGATCTGGAGTTCGCGCGCGTTGACGAGGTATTCGCTCGTGACGCCGAAACGGCCGGACGCCACCTGCTTGATGGCGGAGTTCTTGGAGTCGCCCTGTTCGTTGGTCCAAGTGAAGCGCTCGGGATCCTCGCCGCCTTCGCCGGTGTTGGATTTACCGCCGATCCGGTTCATGGCGATCGCGAGCGTTTCGTGAGCTTCCTTCGAGATGGAGCCGTAGGACATGGCGCCCGTCTTGAAGCGCTTCATGATCTTTTCGGCCGACTCGACCTCTTCGATCGGGATGGACGCGGTGCCGCTCTTGAAATCGAGCAGCGAACGCAGCGTGCAGAGCGCCTTCGACTGGTCGTTGACCAGCTTGGCGTACTGCTGGTACGCGGGCTTGGAGTTCTGGCGCACGGCCTTTTGCAGGGCGTGCACGGACTCGGGCGTGAACAAATGCGCCTCGCCGCTCGAGCGCCACTGGTAGAGACCGCCCACGGAGAGAACGTGACCGTCGACCGACCGATCCGGATATGCGGCCCGATGCCGCATGAGCACCTCCTGCGCGATGACATCGAGGCCGATGCCGCCCACGCGCGACGGCGTCCAGGTGAAGTAGTGGTTGACGACATCCTGCCGCAGGCCGAGCGCCTCGAAGACCTGGGCGCCGCGGTACGACTGGATGGCGGAAATGCCCATCTTGGACATGACCTTGATCACGCCCTTGGAGCCGGCCTTCACGAAGTTGGCGCAGGCCTTCTTGTGGTCGATGTTCGTGAGCAGACCCTCGCGGATCATGTCGTCGATCGTCTCGAACGCCACATACGGATTGATCGCCGTCGCGCCGTAACCGATGAGAAGCGCAAAGTGGTGCACCTCGCGCGCCTCGCCGGTCTCGACGACCAGGGAGACCTTCGTGCGCAAACCCTCGCGAATCAGATAGTGGTGCAGGCCGGACACGGCGAGCAGCGCCGGGATCGGTGCGTAGTCGCGGGTGACCCCGCGGTCGGACAGAATGAGGACGTTGATTTCCTCTTCCTCGATCATGCGGCGGGCCATGACGGAGAGTTCCTCCATCGACTTCGCGAGGCCCTTCTCGCCGCGTGACACGCGGAACAGGATCGGCAGCACGCCGGTGCGGAGACCGGGCAGGTTGGTCCGGCGGATCTTGGCGAACTCTTCGTTCGTGAGCACCGGCCACTTCAACTCGACGCGACGACACGCGGCCGGGTCGGGGTTGAGCAGATTGCCCTCGGAACCGAGACGCGATTCGGCGGATGTGACGATCTCCTCGCGGATCGAGTCGATCGGCGGGTTGGTGACCTGGGCGAAGAGCTGTTTGAAATAGTCGTAGAGCAGACGCGGCTTGTTGGAGAGCACCGCTAGCGCGGCGTCGTTGCCCATCGAGCCGATCGCCTCGACGCCGTCCTTGGCCATCGGGGTCAGGATCACGCGCTCATCCTCGAACGTATAACCAAACGCGATCTGGCGCTGGAGCAGAGTCTCGTGGTCGGGCTGCTCGATCTTCGGCGCGTCGGGCAGGTCGCCGAGGTGAACCAGATGCTCGTTGAGCCATTTCCGGTACGGCTGGGCCCGGCTCATCTCGCGCTTGATCTCCTCATCCTCGATGATCCGGCCCTGTTCGGTATCGACCAGGAACATGCGGCCAGGCTGCAAACGGCCTTTCCGCACGACATCTTCGGGAGCGAAATCCAGCACGCCGGCTTCCGAGGCCATGACGACCGTGCCGTCCTTGGTCACATAGTAACGTGAAGGCCGCAGGCCGTTGCGGTCGAGAATGGCGCCCATCTGCTTGCCGTCGGTGAAGGCAATCGACGCCGGACCGTCCCAAGGCTCCATCAGGCACGAGTGATACTGATAGAACGCGCGGAGATCGTCGTCCATCGACTCGTGGTTGGACCACGGCTCCGGGATCATCATCATCATCGCGTGCGGCAGCGAGCGGCCGGCGAGCACGAGCAGCTCGAGCGTATTGTCGAACATCGAGGAGTCCGACCCATTCGGATTGATGATCGGGAGGATCTTCTTGATGTCGTCGCCGAACACTTCGCTGGCAAACAGCGCCTGCCGGGCATGCATCCAATTCATGTTGCCGCGCAGCGTGTTGATTTCGCCGTTGTGCGCCAAATACCGGTACGGATGCGCGCGCTCCCAGCTCGGGAACGTGTTGGTCGAAAACCGCGAGTGGACGAGGCCCAGCGCCGACTCCATCGACGGGTGCTTCAGGTCCGGGAAATACTTGTCGACCTGGTCGGTCGTAAGCATGCCCTTGTAGATAAGCGTCTTGTAGGAAAGACTGGCAATGTACCAGAACTCGGCCCCCGCGAGGGTCGACGTGCGGATTTCGGCGTAAGCGAGCTTGCGCACGACATAGAGCTTCCGCTCGAACGTCATGTCGTCGGTAATTTCCGGCGGGCGACCGATGAACACCTGCCGCATGAAGGGTTCGGCGGACTTGGCGGTGTCGCCGAGCATCGAGTTGTCGGTCTTAACCGTGCGCCAGCCGAGGAAGGTGAGGCCCTCGGACTGCACGAGCTGCTCGAAGCGCTCCTCAATCTTGCGCCGGATGCTCGCGTTGCGCGGCAGGAAAACGAGGCCGCAGCCATATTGTCCGGCCTCCGGCAGGCTGAAGCGCAGCGGCTTGCACATTTCCGCCAGGAACTTGTGCGGCATCTGAATCAGGATGCCCGCACCGTCACCCGTATTGACTTCCGCGCCACTCGCACCGCGGTGGTCGAGATTGCGCAGGACCTGAAGGGCGTCGCTGACGATCTTGTGCGACTTCCGCCCGTGCATATCGACGACGAAGCCGACCCCGCACGCGTCGTGCTCAAAGAACGGGTCGTAGAGACCCTGTTTCGGCGGCAGACCGGGGGACCGGCGGGGAGTCAGACGGGCGGTGGACGGTGGGCTGTCGCGGTGGCTTGCGTTCATTTCAGAGTCAAAAATTCGGGCTGGAAAACAGGGTCGGCGGGCTAGGACGTCGCGGGTAGAGCAAAAAAAGGGCCGTCTCGTGAAGTTCGAGAGCGGCCCGTGGAAGTTTTATTTGCGGAGTGCCCTCAGCGAGAAGATCAGAAGAAGCGGATCGTTTTGGTAGCCATCTTAGCGTGCTCCTCGTCCGAACAACCCGCATTCGTCGCGACGTCCGTTCGGACGTCGGTCGGTTTCACCAGGTCGTTGCTGAGCAGGTAATTCTCCACTTCCTCGCCCGAGACATCGGCGAGCATCACGCCGTCGATTTCCACGCACGGGGAGAGGGGCTGACCGGATTTCTGTACCATCTCCGCGTAATTCGCGCGATTGTTGATGATGTCGATATCTTCGAAAGCTAGGCTGTGTTTGCGCAGGATCGCGCGGACCCCGTTGGACCAGCCACAGTGCGGCTTGAGGTAGGCTTTGATCATCATGCGGTGAACGTGTTCGAGGACGGAAACAGCGCAAGGTATAGGGCGCACTTTTGACCAATCAAGCACCGTCTTTGAAAAAAACCCGCCTGACTGTCATACGCACTTTCCGCGGCTGCTCAGTCCATAAATCGTCCCCGCCTGCCGCCTCAGACGTCGATCACCGGCGGCTGGCCCGGGGCGCGGGGCGAAGGACGGCTTTCCCATTGCGCGATGGGATGCCGGGAACCGCACGAGAAACACGCGACCGCCGGCAGCACCGACCGGCAGTGGGGACATTCGGCGCGGGTGGAGAACGCGTCGAAGCGCTGGCCACAGGCCGGGCATAGCCACAGCGGCCCGCCCGGCGGAGGTTGCCGGCAGGAGGGACACGCCACGCCCCGGTGCCGCGGCAGGCGTTCGACCGCCAACAGCGCGCGCGCATGGCGCAACCCCGCGTAGCACTGAGAACCGAGAAAAAACGCCAGCAACGCCGTCCACATCCAACTATCCGGCCGCTGCCACAGCCGGTACCCGGCATACGCGGCAATCCCAACCAGTCCAACGCCCGATGCGATCAACAGGCTGCGGGCCGCGCCGAGTTTGAACCAGAGCAACGCCCGTAGAATCTGGCCGCCATCGAGCGGGTAGATCGGGAGGATATTGAAGATCAGCAGCCAGTGGTTGATCACCGACAGCATGACCATCAGCCGGGTGAAATCGGGATACTGTTCCGCCCAGCCCAGCGTGCCGCAGATCCCCACCGCGCCGAGCAGGACGGGGTATAGGGCCACGTTGACGAGCGGTCCGGCGGCGATGGTCCAAAGTTCCGCGCCGGGCCGGGGTGGCGGCCGGCCCAAGGCGACACCGCCGAGCGGCCACAGTACGATTTCGTTGGATACGCCGCCCACCTGCCGGCACGCGAAGACGTGGCCGAACTCGTGCAGCAGCACGATCAGGAAGAGACCGACATACTCCGCCACGTTCCACGCCATGGAGCTGTAGGCGTTGGCGCGGGTGGAGATGATGAACCACGCGGCCAAAAACCACGACCAATGCACGAACACATCGACGCCACGATAGCGGAAGAACCGCCACGAACCGGATTGCGCAGGCATCATTCGGGAGAAATGAGCCCAACGCGGACGTTTGTGAAGCCGCCAGCGCAGAAAGTTCCGCGCCGGTCTGCGGGCTCTATACGCCAACCCTTACTCGCAATCGAACGACACCGAACCTGGGAACGCCGAGCTCCAGCTCGGCTCGCTGTCGCCATGGGCCGAGCAGGAGCTCGGCGCTCCCAAGGCGGCGGACGAAAGTCCTGAAGCGCGGAGCAGTTGGACTTACGTCTGCAGAATCAACTCGTCCTGGAGAAACGGATTCCGCGTGCTGGCGGCGCGGAGCCGCTGCACCAGCTGGCCGAGTTGGTCGAAACGGTTGATCCGCACGCCCACGGCCCCGCCGCCAGGGTGAATCTCGACGAATTCGGGTTCGGGCGTGAGGCCGAAACGACGGTAGAACGCGGCGCGCAGGAACTGCTTCACGTCCGCGGCCGCCGCCAGCGTCGTATCAACGTGCACCTGGAAGAAGTCGCCTTGGCCGGCGGCGTTGACGCGCACCGCGACGGCATTCGGGCCGAACGCGCGCTTGAGCATCGCCTCAGCGAGATCGATGAGTCCGAGCCCGCGAAAGAAACTCGCGCCTTCGAGCCGGCGAATATCAGGCGGGGTCGCGGCGGATAACGCCGCGTCATCGAGCCCGCGCTGGTAGTCGAACGGCAGGGCGCCACAGCGCTCCAGCCAGCGGTCGAGCAGGGCCGGACCGGACAGGCCCGCCTCCCACGGCAAAGCGCGCTCCATCTCGGCCCGCGTGGGCAGCCGCGCGGGATCAAGGTCGACGCTGCGATCGCCGCGCTGCGACCAGGTAACGGAATCGATCCACTCGTCGGGATGATGAATGAGGTGAAAATTCCGCGCCACCTCCGCAAAGAGATACGCGACGATCGCCCGCAAAGGGACGCCGAGCTCCTCGACGACCTGCCCGTCGGCCGTCGTGCGACGCAGCAACGGATCGCGCCAGCCGGTGAACAGCGACGCCAGCGTGCCGTCAGCCTTCTGCGTCGCGGCCTGGGCATCGACGCCCGTGGTTTCGATCAATTGCGCCATATACCAAGCGCGGTTTTCGGCGAGCCGCTGCCGCAGTTCCTCGCGGCTGGCGAGGAGCGGGAGCTGGCGCAGGACGCCGGCGATCCACGCGCGGCTTTCGGCGCCGAGGGCACCGTCCTGGACGAGATCGTCCTCGACGACCTTGAAGAAGTCGGTCTCGAGCGGGAGCTGAATGAGCAGCGCGGCAATCTCGGCGGCCTTGCCGGTGAGCTTCCGCATCTCGCTCGTCGAGGGCCGGTCGGAGGCCGAATTCTCCGCGTACGCATTCCACGACCACTTCCAGGCCTCGCGGTCGCGCTCGACGGTGTAGGGAAAGATGACCTGGAACCTGTCCGCGGGAACCGGATACGTGCCGATGATCCGGAAGTTTTCGCGCGGGTTGGACGAGATGAGCGTCCCCTGCCCCGCCCGGCCCTTCTGTTCGGTGGCCTGGTCGAGCGATCCGGCGCGCACGCCAGTGCCATACTCAGCCTGACAGGCCAGGTGCACCAGCAGGTCCGGCGGAATGCGCAGATCGTAGAGGGCGTTGATCGCGTTCTTGGTCGCGACCGTGACCGCCGACGAGCTGGAAAAGCCGCCCTTGGGCACGTTGCCCGTGGTGGCGATGCGCAACCCCTGGAAGCCATCGCGCCCCAGATGCAGTTGCACCTCGGCGCCGAGGCGGCCCTTGCGCAGCGTGCGCAGCGAGGCGATGGCGTTGCCGACGAGCGAAAACGGGCGGCGCATGTTGCTGGTCACCCAGTGCGACACCGGCGGCAGCGGCTGGCCCTTCTCGCGGCGGCGCTGCAGTTCCTCGTCGGTGAAATAGCCGAGCGCGAGCAACAGGCTCTCGCTCATCTTCGTGCCGAACTCCTCGTAGGTGTTCCAGTCGGAGATCTCCTCGCCCGGATACATCGTCGACGAATTCGTCGCGACGGAGTTCACGTTCTCGCGATAACGCGGGTTGGTCGGGAAGAGATGAATCTGCCCGCTGTCGTCGGCCTGGGTGAGCAGTACGATCTGTTCGTCCCCCGCCGGATCGCCCGCCCCGATCGGCATCTGCCAGGCGGGGCCGAAAAACCGGCCCATATCGGGGTGCATGAAAGCAATGCGGAAGCGTCCGCCGGAAATGCCCAGCGCAACCGGACGGTCGGGCTTGAACTCGAGCTTCTCCTGCTCGGCAGCGGCGATCAGCTCCTCGATCTGGCGGGACATGGCGGCCACCTGCACGGGCGGGCGGTCGGCGGCGATCGTGCGGGCCGCGAACTCCACGTCGGACGCGCCGGAGAGCAGCAGGCGGCCGCGGTCGGCGACGATGCTTTCGAGCAGCGCGAGGTCGGTTGGCCGCGTGACGTCGGAGCACAACAAATCGTACTCGGGATCGGCGACGCTGATCGTGACCGTGCGGATGTCGCCGCCCTGGGCCTGGATCGATTCGATGATGTCGGTGAGGTAATACTGCTGCTGGGCGTTGGCGTTGGTCAGACCACGCAGGTGGAGATGCAGCGCCGCCGCGCGGACGACGTAGAGCGGACAGTTCCCCTCGGTGAGTTCCTGGAGCTGGTGGCGGGTCGCGGGATCGGCGACGGCGTCGATGTCGCGCTGTTCAACGATGCGACTCACCCGGCCATTGGGCGCGCGGACCACGCGGCCCTTGCCCTGGTTCTTGGGCGGCTCGTAGTCGGCCGTCAGCATCGTCAGGTCGGCCTCGCGGCCACCGGCGCGGTGCGTTTCGACCAGGCGCCGGAAGATCGAAGGCGTCACGATCCGGTCGCCCATCGTGATCACGAGCAGCGGATCCTTTTCCAGCAGTCCCGGGACGCTGAAGGCCTCGAACGCGGCGAAGGCCGTGCCGCCGGCGGGATTGGCCGAGAGCACGTAGACGTTGTCCGGTCCAAGCGCGGCGGATACCTCGTCGTGGCGATAGCCGACGAGACAGATGACCGGAGCGGGCGCGAGCTGGCGAAAGGCGTCGATCGAGTGGCGGGCCAGCGGTGTGCCGCGCACCGGCTGGATGCACTTCGGGGCCTGGCCGAAGCGCGTGCCCTTGCCGGCGGCCAGGATGACCAGCGTCGGAGTCTCGCTGGCGACGCCGCCGTAACGGCCGATGGCGTCCGCGTTGAGCAGTTTGTCGCGATCAGGTGTGACCGCCGCCTCCAGAGAGATCGCCCCCGCAGGTAAACCCATGCCTGTATTCACGCGGACATGACGACCGGCCGCGAGACCAAACGCGGGCTGGTTTCTACGCCCCCGCGGCCGCCTAAAGTATTCGCCCCGCCGGCCGACCGATCGAGTCGGGAATGATCCCCGCCACGCTCGCGGGCGAGCTGCCCCACCGGCGGCGGGCGCTTGACACCCCACTCGCTGGCGGTGAACCGTCGGCGTCCACTTATCGGATACTCTACCGGAGCTCCCCAGTCGCCGCGACCGGGAGGTCTCACGCCCTTGGCCCTTTTCCCGCAGAATCCCGCGCCCGATCCGTCCCGGCCTTCGCCGTCGCCCGCGGCCGAAATCGTCGCGCCCGAGATCCCGAGTCTCCATCTCCCGGCCGTCACCTACCGGCCGATGCCGGAGCCACCGCCCTTCCGGAAGGTGGTGGGGCCCGGCGTCATTCTGGTCGCCGGCGCGATCGGCTCGGGCGAATTCATCTTCTGGCCCTATCTCGCGACCAAGGAAGGTCTCGGGCTGCTCTGGGCCGCAGCAGTCGGCATCCTGCTGCAATTCTTTCTGAACACCGAGGTGCAGCGCTATACCCTCGCGACGGGTGAAACCGCCATCACCGGCTTTGCCCGGTTGTGGCGACCGTGGGGGCTGCTCTTCGCCACGCTGCCGATGCTCGGCTTCATCTTTCCCGGCATCGCGCTCAGCGCGGCCACGACCCTGACCTTCGGCCTCGGCGGCCACGCCGTCGTGATCTGCGTCATCGGGTTGTTGCTCGCCGGCGTGGCGTTCAGCGTTTCGCCCTTCGTGTACCAGACGCTGGAGAAATTTCAGACCGGGGTGATCGCCGTCACGCTGGTGTTCCTCGCCGTGGCCACGTGGGCCGTGACCGACCTCGCGGCGTGGGGCGAGGCCGCCCAAGGACTCGTGAGCGTCGGCACCTTGCCCCAAGTCATCGCTCCCGCGGTGTTTTTCAGCGCCTTGGTCTACGCCGGCTCGGGCGGACTCGGCAACCTCACCGTTGCAAACTGGATCCGCGACAAGAACTGGGGCATGGGAGCGTACATCCCGCGGCTGGTTTCGCCGATCACCGGCGCAGAGGTGGCGGCACCCGCGCTCGGCCATTTCTTCCCGCAGGACGAAGAGAACCTCCGGCGCTTCCGAAAATGGTGGCGGCTCGGCAACCAGGAGCAGCTCCTGACCTTCGTGCTCCT
>JBEIHL010000030.1:0-11196 GCA_040381375.1 Opitutaceae bacterium | reverse complement strand
GACAGGCTGCTCCACCTCGAAAGCCAATCACCTCAAGGCCGCAGCGCCGGCGGCAGCACGGCGGGGCGGGCGACGAGCAGGAAATCCGGGTCCTGCTGCACGATCACGAAATCGCGCCGCAGCACGGAGAGCCACTGCTCGGCCTCCTCGCGTGGCTGCAGCTTGAACGACGGCACCGTCCACGCGTAGTTCACGCGCGCCGTGGTGAAGAACGCGAGCAGCGGCACCTTGGGGTCGGCTAGCCAGTCGTGGAGTTCCGGATACGTGAGCAGGTTGAGCCGGCGCGCGGTGTCGGCGTCGTACTCCGAGGTGGTCGAGAACGGCCCCATCCGCGCGGCCCGCGGCACGGCGCGGCCGGTTTCCGCGGCGAGGATGATGTTCGGGCCGAGCAGCGGCTGCGACGGCGGGACCAGTTGCTCGACGATGCCGCGCGCGCGCAGGAGGCGGGCCCGGAGATCAAACGTGTACGGCGCCACGTGCGACGGCAGCCAGGCCTGTGGCGTCGCCAGCGTCGAAACCCGTCCGGAGGCGAGCGCGTACGCGGGAATGACGCCGACGTGCGCGAGCGCCAGGCCCGCGACCAAGGCCAGCCGGCGCGTTGGCGTCCACGTTTGGGCGAGACGATACAGCTCGATCGCCACGCCCCCGGCCAGCGGCAGCAGAAACGGGATCGCGTACTCCACGTAGATGCCGTGCGGCACGAGGTTCGGCAGCAGCGCGGCGATGGCGGCGAGGATCACGAGCGTTTCGCGCGACCCGGTGAAACGCCGGCGCCCGAGCGTGACCACGACGAGAAACGCGAGCGCAGCCCACCACGCCGGCGCGACGCCGGCGACATCCTCGAGACTCGTTCGCCAGAGGCGGAACGGCACCGAGAGCGCGTGAAAGTCGAACATCCAAAAGTGGCTCGCGGCCGGCGCGAGCACGTAGAATGGGCCGAACAGCGCGAGCGTCGGCCCGACCACGCCGGCGAGACCGAGCCAGAGCTTGGCTCCGCGCGGCGGCCCGTCGTGCCAGAACGCGGCGAGCCACAGCACGGCAAACAGCGGGGCGGAAGGCAGCCGGCAGCCGACGCCGACGACGCCCAGCACGCCGAGCAGGCATTGTTTGCGCCCACCGCCGGGCAGCGTGACGAACACCCACGCGGCCGCGATGACCACGAGACCCGTGAACGCGTAGGTTTTTCCCAAGTGCACGTAGTGCATCCACGCCGGCGAAAGCGAAAAGCTCGCGACCACCGCCAGGGCGACCGTCCAGGAAGCGCGGCGGCCGATCCAACCCGCGGTCAACGCCAGCGCGAGCGCTCCCCAGGCGGCGTTGAGCCAGCGTTGCTCGAAGAGTCCGTAGCCGGTGAGGGCGAGGAGCGGGCCGTTGATGTACGGCAGCAGCGGCAGTTGGGTGTAACCAAAATCCCGGTACGGCAGGTCGCCTTCCATGACCGAGCGCGCCGCGATCGCGTAGAAACCCTCGTCGGCGTTCATCGCCCCGCAGTACACGTGGAACGCCGCGCTGACGAGGTGCACGAGCGGCAGCGCGAGGCAGGCGATGCGGAGGAGGGAGGGGGAAGCCATCGGGAATCGCACCACTGGAGGCGGGGCGCCCTCACCCCGCGGATTGTCGGCAGCGATCGCCACAACCCGCGGGGTGAGGGCACCCCGCCTCCAAGTGAAAGGAAAACGGAAAATCAGCCCGGACCGGCGGCGGTGGTGCGGGCCCGGGCCTGCGTGACGATGTCGAGCAGGGCGGCGAAATCCTCTTCGCGGGTCCGGCTTTCAATCCGGAAGTCGAATTTAGGCGCCTCGCGCAGCTCCGCCTCGGCGGTGGCGACCCGGCGGGCGATCTCGTCCTCGTGATCCTTGGCGCGCTCGCGCATCCGGGCCTCCAGCCGCGCGTGGTCGACGACGATGAAGATCGTCGTCATCACGCGCCGCAGCCGGGCATCCTCGCGCGCGACCCGGCGGAGACTGTCCACGCCCTGCACGTCGATGCTCATGACCAGACTCTGGCCGTGGTCGAGCGGTTCGAAGATGCTCGAGCGCAGCGTGCCATAGAGCCGGTTGTCGTGATCGCCGTGGACCTGGGCCCATTCGAGAAACTGACCGGCATCGATCTTCGTGCGGAAGACCTCGGGCGTGAAAAAGTGATAGTGGATGCCGTTGATCTCGCCAGCGCGCGGGGAGCGCGTCGTGGTCGTGACCACCCGCGTAAACTCCGGCCGCTCGTGCACGAGCCGGTCGCACAGCGTGCTCTTGCCGGAGCCGGCGGGACCGGCGATGACCAGCAGGACGGGAGGCGGCGGAACGGAGCGCGGGCTCGGGGCGGAAGCGGACATGCGTGGCCGGACTCAGTACGTGAAGGCCACGATCGACAGCAACACGCCGTACCCGGCGAGGGTGCCGCCGAGCCCGCGGGCCCGGCCCGGCTGGGCGAAGAGCCAGGTGATGAAGTCCCGCAGCCGCCCCGGTTGGGCGCCCAGCCAGATTGCGGCGCTCAGGGCGAGGTAGACGAGACTCACCATCAGCAGCCGCTGCGGCTTCTCATACTCCATGTAGGCGGAGTCGAGCAGCGGCATCGCGCCCATCAGAATGATCGTGGCGAGGCCGCGCACCGCGAGGAAGTCGGGGACGCACTTGAACGCAAAGATCGCGACCGCCAGGAATCCAAAAAACAGATACGTCCGGTACTCCCCGAAGTCCGCCGGCGAGAGATGCCAGATCGCGTAAAGGAACCACGCGGCACCCGCGCCGAAAAACACGTACGCGGCGGCGCTCGAGCGCGGAAACGACTTCAGCATCGCGGCGTAACCCGTATGGTTCAGCAGCAGCGGTGCACCGAGCAGGATCAGCAGCAGGCCGGGGATGAGGGTGGCGGCGGTGAGGGACATGGGTTCGGGCGAGAGGCGATGGGCGATGGGCGAGTCGTTACACCTTACACATTACACCTTAAACTTTATTCCCCGCTCTTTACACTGCGGCCAGCACCAGCTGGCCGTACAACGTGCTGACGGTCGCGCGCTCGATCTTGAGCGGGACGATCTGGCCGACGAGCCGCGGGTCGGCTTCGAAGACACAGACGCGGTTGCCGCGCGTGCGGCCGGTGAAGCGGGCGCCGCTCTTGTCGCGGCCGTCCACCAGCACGTCTTCGACGGTGCCGATCAGCTTGGCGGTACGGCGCAGCGAATTTTTCTGCAGAACATCGAGCAGAACCTGGTTGCGGTGTTCCTTCACTTCATCGGACACCTGATCGGGCAAGTCCGACGCGGGCGTGCCGGTGCGGATGCTGTACTTGAAGATGTAAGCCATGTCGTAATTGCAGGCCTCGAAGAGCGCGCGCGTCTGTTCGAAGTCCTCGTCGGTCTCGCCCGGAAAACCGACGATCACGTCGGTCGAAAAATACATCTCCGGCTGCACGGCCCGCAGCGCGTCCACGATCTCCTGATAGCGTTCGCGCGTGTACGGCCGGTTCATCGCGCGGAGAATCCGGTTGCTGCCGCTCTGCATCGGCAGGTGCACATAGCCGCAGAGTTTCGGCAGCCGGCCGTAGGCGGCGACGAGATCCTCCTTGAACCCGCGCGGGTGCGGTGACGTGAAGCGGATCCGCTCGATGCCGTCGATCGCGTGCACGCGCTCCAGCAACTGCACGAAGGGCGAGACGCCGCCGGTGTGCGTGCAATCGCGCCGGCCGTAACTGGTCACGATCTGGCCCAACAGGGTGATTTCGCGCACGCCGCGTTCGGCCAGCGCCCGGCATTCCGCGACGATGTCGTCCATCGGCCGGGAGCGCTCGTCACCCCGGGTCTTGGGCACGATGCAGAACGCGCAATCCATGTTGCAGCCCTGCTGGATGGATACGAACGCCGTCACCGGCCGGTCCGCCGCACCCGCACCGTCACCCTCCGCCTCCGCGGACAGGTGATCCTTGATCGTGTTCTGTGAACCGGCCTCCTCCGCGATATCGACGATGGTCGCGCCGACCGGCAGCCCCGCCTCGCGGGCCGCGCGCAGGTTGTCGAGGTAGCCCGGCACCTGGTGAAACTTCTGCGTGCCGATGATCAGGTCGAGGTCCGGCAACTGCTCGAGCAGCGACGCCCCGCGGTTCTGCGCCATGCAGCCGAGGATCCCGAGGACGAAATCGGGTTGCTTCCGCTTGCGCTGCTGGAGGTAACCCGCCTTCCCGATCGCCTTTTGCTCGGCCGCGTCGCGCACGCTGCAGGTGTTGAGCAGCAGGATGTCGCAGTCGTTCTCGTCCGCCACGATTCGATAGCCCCGCGCACGCAGCATCGCCGCGACCGCTTCGCTGTCGCGCTCGTTCATCTGACAACCGTACGTTTTGATGTGGACGCGGTTCAATTCCGGGAGGGGATGTAGGTAGCCGGCCGGCCGGAGGGGTCAAACGGGAAACCGCCCCACGGGCGGTCCTCTGGCGCCGGGAATTTCGCATGACAGGCAGGCCGCGCTGCTATTTGACACTCTTTAGCCGCGGACGAGTCATACACCGATCGGATCCCCTTTCCCATGACTTCTCGATTTCGACTCCTGGTCGGGCTGGCGTTCGCGTTCGGCGTGGGACTGGTCGTCTGGCGCGCCGGTCGCGGGCCGGGAGTGACGAACGACCCCGCCCAGTCCGGGTCAACCCGGGCGGGTGGGGTGGACGAGCTTTCTTCGACGCTTAGGCCGGCGGGTCCGACCGGCGGCGCGCCGGAGGTCGAACAGTTGTCGCGGGCGGCGCGGCTGGCCTACGCCCATGGATGGGCGGGTGAGCTGCCAGCGGCAATGGAAGCGTTTCGCGCGTGGACCGAGGCCTATCGCGCGGCCGAGGCCCGCGCCCGCCCGGCGCTTGAAGCGAACGGGGTCGCGCTGGCCCAGGCGCGTCGCCCGGAGATGAAGCAGATGATCCGGACGGATCCAGCGGAGGCGTTGCGAGTGACGGTGCCGGCGGCGGTCCGGCAGACGCTCCCGGCCGCCGTGTTGGCCGAACTGGAAACCAGGCATGCCGGACGCGGCGAGTTTGCGCTCCAAGCCTCGACTCCGGCGCCCGACGAACCGGCCCGTTTCCCGGCCCTCCGGCGGATTGTCCAGGTGGAGGGGCAGACCTTCACCGCGTGGGCTTACGGTCGACGCGAGGCGCAGTTGACCAAGGAAGGCGCGTCGCTGCACGGCATCGCTCTCGACGGCGACTTCGCGTTGCACGAGAGCCCGGTCCGGTTGTTCGAAGCGGGAGAGATCGTGCCGCCCGGGCTGCCCCCCGCTTGCGTGGGCTGCGGGCAGGTCCCGGACCCCTCGATCGCCGCGGCCCAGGAGGAGGCGCAGCGGGTCGAGGTCATCGCGTTCGATGGTCAGGCGCGCCGGATCCACGGCGCAGAAGTGGACCGCTTCGAAGCCCGGGCGATCGCGGCCGAAGGGCAGTCCGGTCCTCGCGTGCAACCGCTGAGTCAGGCGGGCTCCGAGTCGTCGGAACCGGCGCGCGCCGCCGATGCGCCCATCCCGCACACGGTGGGCGCCAAGCAACTGCTCGTGATCCGGGTGGATTTCAGCGATTTCCCGGGCGACCCCGTTACGCTGACCACGGCGCAGTCGGTGGTGCAGTCGAGCGCCACGTTCTTCGAGGCGATCAGCTACGGCGACACGTCGATCATCAACACCGTTTCGACGCAGGTGTACCGCCTGCCGCGCACCGGCGCCTCGTATGCGCTGGCGGGCGACAACACCGCCTTGCACGCCGACGCCCGCAATGCCGCGAGCGCCAACTACACGATCAACCTGTACGACCGCATCCTCGTGGTCTTTCCCAACCTCAGCACCTCCCGCGTGCCCGGGTCCCGGATCACCTATGGCGGCCTCGGCAGCGTCGGCGGGACCAACGCCTGGATCAACGGCTCGAACTCGTTCGCGTTGGGCACGGTCACGCACGAGCTCGGCCACAATTACGGGCTCCTGCATGCGAATCTCTGGAAGGTCACGGACGGGAGTCCGGTGTCGGACTTCGGCAACACCGTGGAATACGGCGACCCGTTCGACATGATGAGCTCGGGGACGGTCACCGGCGTGAGTCGCGATCAACGGCATCACTTCAACATGTGGAGCAAGAACCGGATGGGGTGGCTGCCGGACACGGCGGTCACGACCGTCACGCAAAGCGGGACGTATCGCATTCACCGTTTCGACAGCAAGGACGTGCCGCGCGACCGGCCGCTCGCGCTGCGGGTCTTCCGCGACGGCGTACGCTGGTACTGGATCGGGCTGCGCCAGAATTTTTCGAGCGGTACCCTGCAGGCGGACGGCGCCTATGTGGTCTGGGGTTTCAACCAAAGGCTACAATCCCAGGTCCTCGACCTGAACACGCCGGGCGTAAACGCCAACGACGCCGTGCTCGCGATCGGATCGACGTTTACGGATGCCCGCTTCGGGGTTTCGATCCAGCCGGTCGCGCGGGGCGGCTCGGAGCCGGATCAGTGGCTCGACGTCGAGGTGACCGTGCCGGCCAAGGCGTTCAATGTCGTGTCCGCGTGGGGCCGCGAGGGTTCGACCTTTTACGACACCGAGACGGGCGAGGACCTCGTGCCGGCGCCGGAGACGAACGTCGCCCCGAATCTCCTTGGCGTTCAGGCCATCGCGGCAGGCGACCAGCATGCCCTGGCGCTCAAGTCCGACGGCAGCGTCGTGGCATGGGGCAACAACAACTTCGGCCAGATCACCCTCCCGGCCGGTTTGTCGGATGTCGTGGCGATCGCCGCCGGCGGGCACGTGAGCGGCGCGGTTAAGCGCGACGGGACGGTTTTGCTTTGGGGTGACGGCGTGGGCGGCGTCACGACTCCCCCGGCCGGTCTGACTGGCGTTCGCCAGCTCGCGATCGGAGGAGGCAGCGCCGGGCGTTCCTACCACGCGCTCGCGCTCAAGGCCGATGGCACGGTCGTGGCTTGGGGCAACAATGCGTCGGGCCAGAGCAACATCCCGGCCAGCCTCGGCCGCGTGACCGCGATCGCAGCCAGTGACCGGCTGAGCGTGGCGCTGTTGGCGGACGGATCGGTGCAGCGTTGGGGCGTGAACTTTGCGGGGTCGTTGCCCTTTCCGGCGGGCTTGAACGGAATCACCGCCATCGCCACGAGCGGGGGCGCCGCGCACGCGCTCGCGCTCCGGGCCGATGGCACCGTCGTCGGTTGGGGGACCAACGGCTCAAGTCAGGCGACCCCTCCCGCGGGGCTCGCGAATGTCGTCGCGATCGCCACGGGCAACAGCCACTCGCTCGCGCTCAAGGCCGATGGCACCATCGTGGCCTGGGGAGCCTCTGGCAGTGCCCGGACGAATGTGCCGCGCGCGCTCCCGGGTGCGGTGGCGATCGCCGGCAGCAGCACCGCAAGCTTTGCACTGGCGGGCACGCGTTTCCGGATGACCGAGCAACCCGTGGCCCAGACGGTCGCCGCGGGGAACGGCGTCACCCTGAGCGTCGGCGCCACCGGCGGCGGCGCCCTCGGCTACCAGTGGCGGCGCGACGGTGTGCCCATCCCCGGCGCCAATGCCGCGACGTACACGATCCCCCGGACGGCCGGGAGCGATGCCGGAGCCTACGATGTCATCGTGACCGATGCCGGAGTCGCTTTTCCGAGTGCGGTCGCCCGGCTCGCGGTCACCGGCGGAGCGGCGGTCAACAGCAGCCGAATCGCCAATCTCTCCATCCGGACCAATGCCGGCTCCGGCGCTCAGACGCTCATTGTGGGCTTCGTGGTCGGCGGGGCGGGCACGAGTGGCGCCAAGCCGCTGCTCGTGCGCGGCATCGGCCCGGCGCTGACGGGCTTCGGCGTCGGCGGCGCGCTCGCGGATCCCAAGATCGAGCTTTACAACGCAGCCGCGGCAAAACTGTTCGAGAACGACAACTGGAACGTGGCCGATGCCGCCACGTTTGCCGGAGTCGGCGCGTTCCCGTTGTCCGCCGGCAGCCGGGACGCCGCGGTTTACCAGAGCACGCTGCCGTCAGCGACCTACTCGGCCCAGGTTTCAGGCGTGGGCGGGGCAACCGGCGTCGCGCTGGCGGAAATCTACGACGTCACCCCCGGCGCCGCATTTACCCCCGCGACGCCGCGGCTCGTCAACGTGTCGGCGCGCGCCGTCAGCGGCGCCGGCGCCGATGTCCTCATCGCGGGTTTCGTGATTGCCGGGCCGGGAACAAAGAGCGTGCTGATCCGCGCCATCGGCCCGACCCTGCGCAACTTCGGGGTGACGGGTGTGCTCGCGGATCCCAGGCTCGAGCTCATCAATTCCGCCGGCGCGAGGCTGCAGGAAAACAACAACTGGGGCGGCGGCACCGCCCTGACCGCGGCGTTCACGGCCGTCGGCGCCTTTGCGCTCGCCCCGGCATCGCTCGACGCCGCCGTGTTCGCGACGCTCGGCCCAGGCGCTTACACCGCGCAGGTCAGCGGAGTCGGTGGCGGGACCGGCGTGGTCCTGATCGAGATCTACGAAGTGCCGTAGACCGGGGCGCCGGCGACTCCGGAAAAAGCATGCCGGCGCCACGTCCTCGCTGACCCTGGGAGCGCCGAGCTCCAGCTCGGCATCATTGCTTCCCAAAGCCGGGCTGGAGCCCGGCGCTCCCAGGGTGCATGCGCTGTCATGTCCACAGGATGGCCGGGCGAATCGCCGTTGCAGATCGGTCCGACCCGGGCACGGTTCTGCGCTACGCATGCGTGCCGCCGTGTTGCCCCTCGTCCTTGGTCTCGCCGGTCTGGCTTGGTCCGAAAGGCTGCCGGCCGCCGACGCTCCGCCGGAGGCGATCGTCGTCGTGGTGGGCGACCAGCACTCGGCGTATGAGCGCACCGCCCAGTTCGTCGGTCGGATCGATCGGCTCAAACGCGAGCATCCGGATGTGCCGCTCGCGGTCCTGATCAACGGAGATTCGCTCGAGTACGGCAACGTCGTCGCGCGACGCACGGCGGGGTCAATCGACTTCGCGATGTTCGCCGCTCTCGCGCAGCGCGCGCCGACGGTGATAAATCTCGGCAACCATGAGCCGGAGTTCCATGACGTCGCCGAAACGATCAAGCGCCTCGAGGCGACGGGCCTCACCGTGATCAGCGGCAACCTTCGCCACCCCGCGACCGGTCAGCCGTACGCCCGCGCGTCGACGCGCGTGAAGCTGGGCCCGCACGAGCTCACGATCGTGGGCGTGACCACCGACAAGCTCTCGACCTATCGCGTGGCCATCCGGCCCCAGCTCGACCTCGCGGATCCTGCCGTGTGGGCCCGGGAGCATTTCCCTGCGCTCCTGCGAGGTGCCGCGCTGCCGGTCGTGTTGAGTCACTCCGGTTTGAAAGCGGATCGCGCCATGCTGCCCGTCGTGCCGGATGGCGCGCTCTTTGCCGGCGCGCATGATCATCTGCGCTTCGTTCAGCGGGAGGGCCGGACGGTATATTTTCATTCCGGCAGTTGGATGGATACTCTTTCGGTGGCGCGTCTGCGGCGAACGGGCGGGCAACTGTCGTGGGAGGTCGCACCGGAGCGACTTGAGGCCGGCGAGCCGGCGGATCCGGCCCTGGCGCGGTTGATCGCCGAAACCCTGGCGCGCGAACTCACGCCGGCGGAGACGGCGCCGGTCGGGCGCACCTCGCGCGAATTCGGACCCGCCGACGCGGCGAGCTTCGCGGTCGAGGCGGCGCGGGTGGCGGCCGGCGCGGATGTGGCCGTGATCGGTGCGACAACCTTCGGCGCGGGCCTGCCGGCGGGCGAGGTGTCGCGCTTCGCGTTCGACGCCTGCGTGCGTTTCGACGGCACCCTGTGGACGGCCGACGTGAGCGGAGCCTGGCTGGCGACGCTGCTGCGCCGCGCGAATCAGGGCCCGGATACGCCCTTGGGGGAGCGCGGCGGCGAGAACCTGATCGCGGCGATCGGAGCTGAACCGAAACCCGACCGCACCTACCGCATCGTGACGACCGATTGGGTGGCGAAAAATGCGCGCACCTACCTGGGTGAGACGCCGCCGGCGCTGACCGAGCGGCCCGAACTGAAGCTCAAAGCCGCCGTGCTGGCGGCCCTCAACCGATGAACCTGCGGCGCGCGCTTTCGGTCCTCCTGCTCGTCGTATCCGGATTCATGGGACGCACTCCGCTGGCCGGCGGCGAGGCCCCGGCCCCGGACGGGTCGTCGGCCCTGGCGCGCGAGTCGGAGGAGATGTTCCGGCTCGGGCGGCTGCTGTTCGAGCAACTGGCGCCGGCCAGCGTGAGGGCGGAGTATGATTTTCCCACGAAGGCGCGCTGGGACGCATTCGTCGCGAAGTTCCAGCGGGCGATGGCGGGCGACTCGCTCGCGGAGCTGGCTTCGCTGGCGGCCGACGGCCGCGCGGCCCTGACGGCGTTGCGCATGGTGCCTGGCTACCAGGATCTCGCGGACTGGCTCGAGCAGCGCATCGACGAGATCGAGGGCGCGGACCAGATCGTGAAGCGGAAACCGCCGCCGCCCAAGCCACCCAAGTCGCCCGAACCGCCCGGACCGCCCGGACCGCCGGTTCCGATTCCTCCCTCCGAGTATCAGCCGGTCCCGCATTACCGCGAGTGGCTCGCGCGGGTGCAGGGCCGGCCGCTGCCGGCGCGCGCGCCCGCGCTGATGCCTAAGCTGCGCGCGATCTTCGCGGCCGAGGGCGTTCCGCCGGAACTCGTCTGGCTGGCCGAAGCTGAGAGCTCGCTCAATCCCGCGGCGCGGAGTCCGGTCGGCGCGAAGGGCCTGTTCCAGTTCATGCCGGAGACCGCGAAATCGATGGGCTTGTCGACGGCGCTACCCGACGAACGCACCGATCCGGAAAAGTCCGCCCGGGCCGCCGCCCGCTACCTGCGCGCCCTGCACGGCCGGTTCGGCAACTGGGCACTCGTGATGGCCGCCTACAACGCCGGCGAAGGTCGCGTGGGCCGGACGCTCGCGGCCCGAAAGGCGAAATCGTTCACCGCCATCGCCGACGCTCTCCCCGCCGAAACCCGCATGTACGTGCCGAAAGTCTGCGCACTGATCGCGGTCCGAGCCGGCGTGCCGCCGGAGAAAATTGGGCGGAAGTAGGAATCGGGCGATGGGCGATGGGCGATGGGTGCGAAGGGGCTCATACCGATAGCCCCAAGCTTTTGGACTTTGACCACAGATCACACAGATGGACCCAGATAGACAGAACCTGCCGGTCATCTGTGTGATCTGTGAAATCTGTGGTTTAGTATTTCTGTCTCTT
>JBEIHL010000029.1:0-11226 GCA_040381375.1 Opitutaceae bacterium | reverse complement strand
GCTGGACGAGATTGGGGAAGGCGCGGGCCTGAGCAACGATCCAGCGGCCGGGCTATGCGACCCCGACGAGGTGCCCGAGCCGCCTGCCGAGCCGATTACCAAGCCGGGCGACCTGTGGATTCTCGGCGAGCATCGGCTGTTATGCGGAGACTCAACGAAGGCCGAGGACGTGGATCGGCTGATGTCGGGGGAGCGGGCGGGCCTAATGAACACCGACCCGCCGTATGGAGTGAGTTACGCGAACGAGGACCGACCGAATCCTGGGGTGGCGAAGCCACGGGTGGCGAAGCCACGGGTGGCGAATGACGGCCTGGCCGACAGACAACTTCAGTCGTTCCTTGAATCTTGTTTTCGGAACGCCGTCGCGATCGCGTTGACGCCGGTTGCGGCCTGGTATATGTGGCACGCCCATTTAACCCAGGGGTATTTTGCAGCAGCAGCAGCAGCAGCAGCAAATGTCGTGCTACATCGACAAATAATCTGGGTGAAGCCAGTGCTGCTTCTTGGCCGTGGCCAATACCACTGGAAGCACGAGCCTTGCTTCATGGGCTGGGTCAAAGGCAGCCAGCCTCCCGACTATGGCGAAGGCAATTTCGAGCGAACGCAAACGACCGTGTGGGAGATCGGCACCGTGTCGCAAGCCGAGCGGCGCGAGTTCAATCACGCGACTCCAAAGCCTGTCGCCCTGTTCTCTATTCCGATTGTTAAGCACCTGAAAGCGGGCGAGATTTGTTTTGAGCCTTTCAGCGGGAGCGGCCCCCAGTTTATTGCCGCCGAGCAGCTTGGCCGCAAGTGCTACGGGATGGAGATCAGCCCCGCATACTGCGATATCGTGGTCGCCCGCTGGGAGAAGTTCACCGGCCGCAAGGCCACGCGAGAAACCACGGGCTAAATGCGCGCATGCCCACGCCGACCATCGACGACATCCGATCGAAGCGGGAGAAGCTGCGCGGCCTACAACAGAAGCTCGACCGCCTGACCGGCAACGGCCCCTCGAAGCAGGCCGAATATTCCCGCCGCAAGACCTCCGCTGGCTCGAACGTCGCGCCGATTCCCGCCGTCGTTGACCAGGCCCGCAAGGACGCCTGCCGCAACAACCTCTTCAAGTTTCTCACGACCTACTTCCCGGCGACCACCGGGCTGTCGCCGTTCTCGAAAGACCACCGCCGCGTGATCAAGCGGATTCAGCGTTGCATTGTCTCTGGCGGCCGGTTCTGCAATGCGGTCTACCGCGGGTTTGCCAAGACGACGATCTCCGAAAATGCTGCGCTGTGGGCCACGCTCTACGGCCATCGGAGCTTTGTGCTGATAGTCGGCATCAACCAGGCCGCCAGCCAGCGGAACGTCGAGGCGATCCGCACCGAGTTGACCGACAACGAGCTACTGCTTGCCGACTTCCCCGAGGTGTGTCATCCGTTCCAATGCCTCGAAGGCCGCCCGCAGCGATGCCCCTCGCAGCATTGCGACGGACCCCTCACCCACATCCTCTGCCGCGCCGACGTGTTGGTAATGCCGACCATCGCCGGCTCGAAGGCCAGCGGGGCCATCATCCTCGCCCGGCCCTACGCGAAGGCCCGCGGCGTCAAGCACAAGCGGGCGGACGGGGCGAACGCGAGGCCCGACCTGGTGATCGTCGACGATCCTCAGGACGAAGAATCCGCGGCATCCCCGAGCCAGGTGAACAAGAACCTCGACATCCTCAAGCGCGGCATCTTGCGCAGCGGCGGCCATCGGCAGCAACTCGCCTGCGTCGTCAACGCCACGGTGATCGCCCGCGACGACATGATCGAGCGGCTGCTGGTCGAGCCTTCCTGGCACTCCGAGCGGGTGAAGCTCGTCCACCGCTTCGCCGACGCCCACGAGACGCTCTGGCTCGGCGAGTACAAGCGCATCCGGCAGGACTTCGACCGCGGCAACGTCGCCGATCTAGAGCGCGCCCGCAAGGCCAGCACGGCCTTTTACCGACACAACCGGGCGGCGATGGATGCCGGCTGTGAGGTCTCTTGGACGCACTGTTACAGCGAGGGCGAATTGTCGGCGGTTCAGCACGCCTACAACGTGCTGATCGACGACGGCCCGGAAGTCTTTGCCAGCGAGTGCCAGAACGAACCCGTGGACCGTGCCGCGGCCCGTGCGAAGCTCAACCGCGATCTGCTGGCGGGGAAACTCTCCGGCCTCGACCGGCTGCGGATCCCAGCCGAGTTCCACCACCTCGTCGCCTTCGCCGACGTCCACGACCGCGTGCTGTACTGGTCGGTGGCCGCCTTGCAGGACGGCATGGGCGGGATGGTGGTTGACTACGGCTGCTGGCCGGAGCAGCCCTACCGATACTTTGTCCAGGCGAGTTCGCCGGTGTGCCTGTCCGACGTTCACCCCGGCAACCAAGACGCCTATATCTGGGCCGGGCTTCAGCGCGTGACAGAAACCATATTTGGCCGCGTCTATCTGCGCGACGACGGCACGCCGCTCCCGCTGGGCAAAGTTTTGATCGACGCCCATTGGGGAGAGAAAACAGAACTGGTTAAGCGGTTTTGCCGGCGGTCGCCACATTACGGCGTCTTGCTGCCGAGCTTCGGCGTTGGCGTAAAGCCCGGTGATCGGCTCCGCGCCGGCCTGAAACCAGGCGGACGCAACGGACCCGGCTGGTGCATCCCGCCGGCCGAGAGTGGCGAACAGCATGTGATCTTCGACGCCGACTGGCAGAAGTCGCAACTGGCGGTTCGCCTGGCCTCGCCCAAGGCCACTCCCGGCGGATGGGAGATTTTTGGTACGGAGCCGAAACTCCACGAAATGCTTTTCGACCACCTCTGCGCCGAGCAGCCCATCGAGACGACACGCGGCGAACATCGGAAGGACCACTGGGAATGCCGCGTTGGTTACGACAACCACTACTGGGACTGCCTCGTCGGCTGCCACGTCGCCGGCCTGGTCGCCGGCGTGCGGCTGCCGGAGTTCGACGCGGTGAAGCCGAGGCGGTCGATCGCCGATCGGCCCTCGCTAAGCGAGATGGCGGCGAAAGCGAGGCGGACATGACTACGCCGCCCAACGACCGGCCGCCGCTGCGCGAGCTTGCGGCCAGCGAAAATTCCTCAGGGCTGGAATGTCCGCGCTGCGGATGCCGCGACTTCCGCGTCCTGCGGACCGTCCGCGGCGACGGCTTTATCGACCGCGTTCGCGCGTGTCGACACTGCGGATCGCGGCGGGTGAGCGTGGAAAAACTTAAAGGGCAATGAGGCCCTCAAGTCGCGCTCTCTGAAAAAAGTGCTACCGGTAGCGGTTTCTTCCACCGCTCTGCCGTCCCGAGGCCCTTTCGCTCTTCCAGCATTCTCCGCCCGCGCTGTGCAATAAAGGCATGAGTTCGACCACGCGACAGACGGCCATCGAAAACAACGCCAACGGTCCGGCCTCGGTCAGCGCCGACGGCGCTTCCGTCTCACAGCATCGGCTGAGCGAACAGATCGAGGCCGACCGTTACCTGACCGCGAAGGCCGGAGCGGCAAAAAATCACTTCGGCCTGCGGTTCACCAAACTCGAATCACCCGAAGCCGGCTGAGCCATGGGAATGTTCGGCGCTCTGAAACGGATTTTCGGCGGCCGCGCGGCTCGCGGCTCCGCCGCCGCGCCGATCCGCGGCTCTTACGACGCCGCTCGCACCTCCGGCCAGAATACCCAGCACTGGACCAACGCCGACGCCTACGACGCGGACGCCGCCAACAGCAAGACGATCCGCCAGCGGCTTTGCCAGCGCAGCCGCTACGAGGAAGAAAACAACGGCTTCGCCAAGGGGGGCGTGCTGACCCAGGCCCACTACGTCGTCGGCCGCGGCCCGAAGCTCCGCGTCCAGACCGCCAGCCGCGGCATGAACGCGATGGTCGAGGCGGCCTGGAACCGCTGGTGCAAGGCGGTCAAGCTCTCACGAAAATTGCGCACCGCCGTCAAGGCGAAGACCCGCGACGGCGAGGCGTTCTTGCTGATTCGCCAGAATCCGCGGCTGGCCGACCGCGTTCAGTTGGACCTGACCGGGATCGAGACGGAACAGATCCAATCGACCGACCTGGGCTTCAACGACCCGTACCGGATCGACGGCGTGCGGTTCGACGAATGGGGCAACGTGCTCGAATACGACCTTTTGCCGGCGCACCCCGGCGGGGCGTGGACGCAGCTCAACGTGCAGGCCCAGCGGGTGCCGGCGCGATTCATGCTGCACCTCTTCCGCGAGGACCGCCCGGGCCAGCACCGCGCGGTCCCCGAGACCACGCCGACGCTCAATCTGTTCGCCAGCGGCCGGCGCTTCCGCGAGGCCACGGTCGCCGCCGCGGAGAACATCGCCAACTTCAGCGTGATGCTCAAAACGCAGGCCCCGCCAAACGAGGAGGCGGATTTGGCGCGGCCGTTCACCGGCACGCCGATCGAGAAGGGAATGTTCGTCGCCCTGCCCTTCGGCAACGACGTCTTTCAGCCGAAGGCCGAGCAACCGGCGGCGAGTTACGACCAGTTCACCCGGGCGCAAATCAACGAACAGGCCCGGCCGCTCTCGCAACCGTATAACATCGCCGCGGCCGATTCGAGCGGCTACAGCTTCAGCGGCGGCCGATTGGACCACCTGACCTACTTCGTGGCCGTCGACACCGACCAGGCCGACATCGAAGACCTGGTGCTCGATCCGCTGTTTGACCTCTGGTTCGCCGAGGCGGTCGCGGTCTACGGCTGGACGTTCGAGTCCTCGCCGGTGCCGCCGCATACCTGGGACTGGCCGGCCAGGCCGCAAATCGACGACCTGAAAACGGCCAACGCCCGCGAGCGGAATCTCTCCACGGGAATGATCTCGCTGCGGCGGGCCTACGCCGAGGACGGCTTCGACTTCGAGGACGAGCTGCCGGCACTCGCCGAGGATTACGGCGTCACGCCCGAGGAGATGCGGCGGCTGCTTTTGGAGCGGAACATCCGCGGCAACCGACCGGCCGATTCGGCTCAGCCCGACCCACCGGACGAGACCGACTCCCCGGCGCCTCGCAACCGGCTGGCCGCCTACGCCAACACCAACGGCAACGGGAGGAACAAGTGAGCAGCCACGCCCAACGCCGCCGTCGCCAGCAACGCCGCGACATTCGCAGTGGCGCCATCGAGGCCGCGGCGGGCCGCCCGGCCATTTCCGCCGAAATGATCCACGCCGAGGCCGCCGTCGAGTGGATCCAGGCCGCCGCCGATGCCCCGGCCGACCGGCCCAAGTCCTTTTCGATGACCGCCTACACCGGGGGCGAGCTGCGGGTCAGCCGCTACGGCGACCCGGTGGTCATCGATTTAGAGGGCCTGAAGGCGGAGGCCCAGATCCCCGCTCTGCGCGACCACGACCCGACGCAGATCGTGGGCCACACCGAGGCGGTGGAGATCGCCGGCAAGGTGCGGATCCAGGGCGTCGTCAGCGGCGGCGGAGCGGCGGCCCAGGAAGTTCTCGCCGCGGCGAAGCAGGGCTTCCCCTGGCGGGCCAGCGTCGGAGCGATGCCCGACGAGGGCGGACTGGAGTACATCGCCGCCGGCGTCTCGACCAAGGTCAACGGCAAAACATTCCGCGGCCCCCTGATGGTCGCGCGCAGGGCGACCCTGCGCGAGGTTTCTTTTGTCGCCGTCGGCGCCGACGGCAAAACGAAAGTCACAGTTGCGGCCTCGGCCGCCGTTCATTCCCCGAAGGACAAAGTCATGGACCCGAAACTGCAAGCGTGGATCGAGGCGATGGGCCTCGTAGTGGCCGAGTTGCGCGACGACCAGGTCGCCAAGTTGAAGGCGGCGCACGACCGCCAGATCAAGGCCGAGGC
This sequence comes from Opitutaceae bacterium, assembly GCA_040381375.1. GTDB lineage: Bacteria > Verrucomicrobiota > Verrucomicrobiia > Opitutales > Opitutaceae > ER46. The sequence goes on along the minus strand of JBEIHL010000029.1, from coordinate 5,413 downwards.
CGAGAGGGCGAAGGCCGTCGAGGGGGCCGCCGCGCCCGCGCCGATCCAGGCCGCCGTGCCGGCGTTCGACCTCGCCGCGGTCGGCCTCACCTGCGCCAAGCACCAGACGGCGATCGAGGCCAAGGCCGCGGAGTACGCGGGCAAGATCGACGAGCCAAAACTCGCCGAGCTGCGCAACGCCGCCACCAAGGCCGGCCTGGACATCAAGGCCCAGGCCCTGCAAGAGCAGTGGGCCACGCCGCGGCTGGAGGCCGCGCTGGTATTGGCCGCCGCGAACCACGAGGTCGGCCTGATGCGGGCCGAGCGCCCCAAGGCCCCGGCGATCCACGCCAGCAGCCGCGACACCCAGCCCCAGGTCATCGAGGCGGCGCTGTGCATGGCCGCCGGGCTGCGCGGCGTCGAGCGGGTTTTCAGGCCCGAGATCCTCGAGGCCGCCCACGCCTATCACCGCCGCGACGGCGCCAGCCTCCAGGGCCTGATCCTGGCCGCGGCCGCCGCCAACGGCTACGCGGGAGCCCGCCGCATCCACCGCGGCAACTACGATGAGGTGATGGCCGCGGTCCGCCAGGCCCCCATCCAGGCCGGCGGTTTCTCGACCCACTCGCTGACCACCCTGCTGTCCACGGTCGGCAACAAGTTCATCCTCGAAGGCTTCAACGAGGTCGAACAGGTGTGGCGCGAGATCGCCGCCATCCGCCCGGTGAACGACTTCAAGCAGATCACCGCCTACCGCATGCTCGACGACGGTGTTTTCGAAGAGGTCGGCGCCGACGGCGAGATCCACCACGGCACGCTCTCTCAGGAGAGCTACACCAACCAGGCGAAGACCTACGCCAAGATGTTGGCGATCACGCGTACCGACTTCATCAACGACGATCTCGGCGCCTTCGACTCGCTGCGCGATCGGTTCGGAGCCAACTCCGGCCGCAAGCTCAACAGCGTCTTCTGGGCGGCGTTCCTCGACGACGCGACGTTCTTCAACGCCACCGCGACCACGGTCGCCGGCGGCCACGACAACCTGATCACCAACGCCCTGGGCGAGGCGGGGATCGCCGCCGCGGTGGTCAAGCTGGCGAAGACCGACGCCAACGGCCACCCCTTGGGCCTGGGCGGGATCCAGCACCTCCTGCTGACCGGGGCCACGCTCAACCCCACGGCGCGGAAGTGGTACGTCTCGCAGGAGATGCGCGACACGACCTCGTCGACCAAGTCCCCAACCGCCAACATCTACCAGAACACCTACCGGCCGGTGATGTCGGCGTACATCACCGACACCTCGGACTGGTATCTGTTGCCGGTCGGCGGCGGCTCGCTGGCCCCGATGGAGGTCGCCTTCCTCAACGGCGTGCAGACCCCGACGATCGAGAGCTCCGAGATGGACTTCAACATGCTCGGCGTGCAGTTCCGCGGCTACTTCGACTTCGGCGTGTCCCAGAAGGAATGGCGGGCCGCGGTGAAGAGCACCGGCGCCGGGTGAGTAATCGAATCCGATCGCGTAGCCGTAGGCGACAACGGACGGCCGAAACGGGTGCGAAGCCCAAAACCTTTCACCGACCGACTCAGAAAGAATAGATCATGTCCCAGACCCCTGCAAAACGCATCACCTCGCGCGGCGACGCGATCGACTACACCCCGTCCAGCAACGTCGCCGCCGGCGACGTGGTCGAGATCGGCTCGATCCCGATGGTTGCCACGTCGGCAATCGTCGCCAACTGCCTCGGCTCGCTGGCGACCGAAGGCGTGTTCGACGTGCCCAAGGACGCCGACGTCTTCGTTGTCGGCGACGCGGTCTATTGGAACTCGTCCGCGACCGACGTCGGCAGCAACACCGGCGCGGCAAGCAACCACGCCGGGAATCTCATGGGCGTTTGCGTGACAAACGCGGCCGCCAACGCCACCCTCGTGCGGACGAAACTGACCGCGGCAAAACGCACGACGACCATCGGAGGCGCGGTGACCGCCTCCGGCATCACCGGCGAGGATTCCTCGCTCGGCATCACCGGCTATACCAACGGCGGAGCCATCGCCATCGCCGGGGCCGCGGGCAATGCCAACGTCGCCGGCGGGGCCGTCACGATCGGCGGCGGTGCGGCGGGCACGGGCAACGCGGCCGGCGGCGCGGTGAGCGTCACCGGCGGGGCCGGCGACGGCACCGGAGACGGTGGGGCGGCCAGCCTGGTGGGCGGAGCTTCCGGCGACGGGGCCAGCGCCAACGGCGGCGCGGTCGCCATCACCGGCGGAGCGGCGACGAACGCCACCAGCGGAGACGGCGGCGCGGTGACCATCGTCGGTGGGGCCGGCCCGACCGTCGGCAATACCGGCGGAGCTTTGACGCTCCTGTCCGGGGCCGGCGACGCCAGCAACGGCACGGCCGGAGCCGTGATCCTCGACAGCTCGGGCACCGGGGCCACCAAGGGCACGATCACGATCGCGACCAACGCCGCCAGCCTGAGCATCAAGAAGATGCCGCGACTGACCGGCCTGGTCGGTTCGGTGGCTGCCAACGGCGGAAACCAGGCCACGGCCGGGGCGTTGCTGGAAGGCGTCAACATCATCACCGCCTCCGACAACTCCAAGGGCGTCGTCCTGCCGGCGTGCGTCGACGGCGCGCAGTGCGTGGTCATCAACATGGTGACCGACAAAACTTTGAAGATCTACCCGCCGGAAGGCAAGCAGGTCAATTTGGCTGGCGCAAACAACGCGATCACGGTGGCCGCAAACACGGTCGGCCACTTCTACAGCGAAGGCGCCAATGCCTGGTACGGCCTGATCGCCGCGACCGACGTTGCGTGATTTTTCTTTCCCCTGATTTTGGGCTATTGCCTCGGGGCGTCGCCCGCGACCTCTCACGCGGGCGGCCCTCGGGGCAACTTGAGAGGAGCTCTACCAAGCATGAATGAGAAGTTCAATATCTATCTGGCTGTGCCTGGCACCCAAACCTGTTGGGGCACCGTTACGGGTCTGATCAACTCGACCGCGCGTCACACCGCGCACCCGCGCCAGCATGGCATGGGTTTTAGCGGCGTAGAAGACTTCAATATCTGCTGGGCCGAAGCCCACAACTGGTACGACAAGGGGCTGATCACCCATTTTGCGATGTTGCATGCGGACATCACGCCCGACCCGGAGCAGCGCTGGCTCGACATCCTCATGGAGGAGTTGATCGGCCGCAATGCGTCCCTGGTCTCGGCGGTCTCGCCGATCAAAGACCTCCGCGGCATAACCTCCTCGGGCATCTGTGATTTGGACGATCCGTGGAAGCCGTACCGGCGATTCACGATCCGCGAGATCCACCAGGCGCTGCCCGAGACCTTCGACAACGCGGCGGCCGGCTACCCCGACCGCCCGCTGCTGCACAACACCGGCATGTGGGTCTGCGATCTACGCCGGCCGTGTTTCCAGGCCGTCAACGCCCTGGGCGAACTCGATCTCAACTTCCGCTTTCCCGACAGTTGCGTCCGCGACCCGATCAGCAAAGAGTGGATCCACCGGCGCGAGAGCGAGGATTGGCTGTTCAGCCGCGAGCTGTGGTTGCGTGGCGTCAGGGACACGTTTATCACGCGGCGGCCGCGACTGACCCACCACGGCAAGGCCGACTTCACCAACGCCAGGCCCTGGGGCCAATTTCTCGACGGCGACGAAAACACCGCCGACAAGTGGCGGGCGGCCCTCGATGCCCTGCCGCTGCGGACATTGCAGATTCTCCAGTTCGAGCTTGGCTCGGCGTGCAACCTGGCGGGCGGGCATACCGACTGCCCCAGCAGTCACCCCGAGCGTTACGCCGATCTCGACACCTCGCGCAAACTCGACGACGACACGATCGCCAACTCCGCGATCGAGGCGTATCGATCGCTCGGCTTCACCGGCCTGGTGTCGTTCATGTACTACAACGAGCCGCTCGTCGAGGCGGATCGCATGTTTGCGCTGATGGCCCGGATCAAGGCCGGCGCTCCGGCCGCCCGGTTCTTGCTGTGGACCAACGGGACGCTGATTCCCGAGGACTGCGAGCGGTTCAGGCAGTTCGAGCAGATCATCGTCAGCGGCTACAACGACATGAGTCTTCGCGGCTGCGATCATCTTCGCGCCGCCGGCATTTCCGCCAAGGTAATTGAAAATCCGAAGCTCGACACGCGGCTGATCGACCTGGAGCCGGTCGACCGCGACGCGCCGTGCTTGCGGCCGTTCGTGGAATTGATCGTCGACCACCACGGGAACACTCACCTGTGCTGCTACGACTGGCGCGGCCGCGGCACCTGGGGCAATCTGTTGGACGTGCCGATCGCCGAATTGGCCAAGCGATGGCGGGCGATGCTGCCGGCGATCGCCGGCGAGCAAATGACCGCGGAGGCACCCGCCGCCTGCCGGTCCTGCGGCTACCGCTGGCAGAAGTATCAGCAGCACGACGCAGTGATTGTCGAGCGTGCCCGCAAACTGCGGTTAAACGAGGAGTTCGTATCGCGCAGCAAGGAGGAAGAATCGAAATGTCCGACCTCCTGAATACCGGCGTCGCCTGGCTCGCGCAGCAGCTCGCGGCCCATGCCGCGCAGTCGATCGCCTACACACACAGCGCGACCACGGCGACGCTGGCGGCGGCGGTGGGCCAGACGACGTTTGCCGCGGACCGGGGCGACGGGGGGACGGTGGAGTGGCAGAGCGTCGATTTCGTGCTGCCCTTGGCCGACTTCGTGGCCGCCGGATTTACGCTCCCGGAGCGCGACGATCGCATCGCCTGGGGGGGGCGGACTTACGAGGTGTTGCCGGTTGGGGCGCAATGCTATCGGCTCGACCAGACCCGCGGGCTGTTGAGGATTTCTACCAAACGAATTTCCTGAAGAGAAAGACCGAGCCATGCGACCCATCGAAGTTTTTGCCGCCTCGGTGCTTTCCACGATCGGGCCGATCGCCACGGCCCTGGGCGGCTTCGACGGGCTGACGGCGCTGGTCGGCCAGTTCGGGGCCACCGGCTGCCTGATCTGGTACTGCTGGTACGTTACGAGTAGAACCCTACCGACGATCGTCCGCGAGCACAAGGCCGCGGTGAAAGAGTTGGCCGACGCCGTGCGGCACATGACCGATCGCTGCGTCTTGCAACGGGCCGAGGCGGACTGAGGGCGGTGCGATGACTTGCGAACAGAAACTCCGCGACATGATCCACCGCGGCGACACGCAGCCGCCTTGCAGGATCGAGTACGTGGACAACGTGCCGTGCATCGTGTTGTTCGAGCGGCAGCCGATCGGCGACCACCGCCGGCTGGAGATCGGCTTTTCGCGTGACGTCGTGAGACTTACCCCCCGACCCGCGGAAGCGGACTGACCACTGACCACTGACCACTGACCATTATGGACTACCAAACACTGGCCGTCGAACTCGCCAAGCCGGCCTACTCCGGTCTGACCGACCAAGAGGCCGCCG
>JBEIHL010000028.1:0-11624 GCA_040381375.1 Opitutaceae bacterium | reverse complement strand
CGCGCTGGTTACCTTTGTCGTCCTGCTGTTCCCGATCTTGGGTTTCTTCGATGTCTACTTTTTCCGGTACGCATTTGTGGCGGATCACTTTCAATATCTCGCGAGCATGGCGCCGATCGCGCTCGCCGGGGCCGGCCTGGCCACACTCGGGGAATGGCTCGAACCACGGGTCGTGCACGGGCGGCGCGCCGGCAGCGTTATCGCGGGCGGATTATTGGTCGCCTTCACCGCCGTGGACTGGAGGAGCGCGCAGCGTTTTCACGATCCGGCCAGCCTGTGGCGGGCGACGGTCCAGGCGAATCCGGCGGCCTGGATGGCGCACACCAACCTCGGCATCCTGCTGGCCAACACGCCCGGGGGGCGTACCGGACGCCATCCGGCACTACGAAGAGGCACTGCGACTCAATCCCGACCACGCGGAAGCCCACTACAACCTGGGCATCGCCCTGACGCGCACGCCACAGCCGCGGGAAACCGCGATCGCGCACTATCGGGCGGCGCTGCGCCTGCGGCCGGACTACGTCAAGGCCCACTACAATCTGGCCAACGAATTGGCCGCGAATCCCGCCACGCTGGCCGACGCCGTCTCTCACTACGAACGCGCGATTCACCATCGCTCCGATTTTATCGAGGCGCACAACAATCTCGCGGCGACCCTGGCGGAAATTCCGGGGCGCCGCCCCGAAGCGCTGGAACGCTACCGGCTCGCGCTCCGCCTGAATCCGCGATCGCCGGAGTTGCACAACAACCTCGCGGCTGAGTTGGCCAAGGATCCGGTTTCGACTGGGGAAGCCGTCCAGCACTTCACGGAAGCGCTGCGCCTGCGGCCCACTTATTTCGAGGCGCACTTCGGCCTCGCCAACGCCCTGGCCGGCGATCCCCGTCGCCTCCCGGAGGCGAGCGTGCACTATCAGGCTGCGATCCGGTTGCGACCGCGCTCCGTCGATGCCCTCAGCCGCGCGGCCGCGGCGTACATTCAGCTCGGACGGAAACCGGAAGCGATCGAATGCCTGCAGCGCGCGCTCGCGGTGGAGCCCGGATTGGACGAGGCGCGGGAAACGCTCCGACGCCTGACGGCGGCGCCGTCACCGGCGTCTCCGGCCCGCTAACCGGACCGGCCCGTCATTTGCGCCGCTGCGCAAACAGCCACGCCCAGACCTCGGGATTGTCGTAGGTCTGCGTCCAGGCGTTGTGTCCGGCATCCGGATACACCGTGAGCTTCACGTTCGGCGCCTTGAGCCGCTTGAAGGCGTTCGCCGCCATCTCGGAGAACTGCACCGGAACCGTGGTGTCCTTCGCCCCGTGGAAGATCCAGACGGGCAGCTCCCGGATGGCATCGAACTTGAGCACGCTGATGCCCGCGCCGCCGCAGATCGGGATGGCGGCGGCGAACACACCGGGGTAGTGCGCGATCGTCTCGAAGGTGCCAAACCCGCCCATGCTGAGTCCGGTGAGATAAATCCGGTCGTCGTCCACGCGGTGCTGCTTGCGGATGACATCAACCAGCGCCTTCACGCCATGCGGATTCCAGAACTCACCCTTGGGCACCTGGGGCGCGACGACGATGGCCTCGAACTTCCGGCCCGCCGCGATGAGCTTGGGCGGGCCGTGCAGTTTCAAGAGATTCAGATCGTCACCGCGCTCACCGGCCCCGTGCAGGAAGACCAGCAGCGGCCACTTCTTTCCTGGCGCTCCATCGTAGCCCTCCGGCAGGGTCAGCAAGTAGGAGTAGCCGACCTTGATCGTCACCTCGCCCGCAAAGGACTGCGGCACGAAGTGGCCGCCGGGTTCTCCGGCGGGACAGGCGCCCGTCAGGCAGGTCAGTGCGGCAACGAGAAGGGATCGTTTCAGCCCAAAGGGCATGGGGTGACGGGCCATCACTCACGTGATCGGACCGCCGGCCCCACTGCAATCCTGCGCCGCCCGCCGGAGTGGACCGGGGGCGGGATAAGCGATGGCTTGTCGGATCGACGTCGCCACGCCCGTCCGTCATGAAACCAGCAACGCAGCGCCCACCCCGCCATTGTCGTCGCATGAACTCCCTCCGCCTCCTCCCCTTCGCCGCCCTCGTCTTTTCCGCCGTACTGGCGGGTGCCACGGCCGCCCCGGCCACCCGGGCTGAACCGGTCTGGCGGGCGGCGGCGGCGAGCGTGGCCGTGACGCCCGAGCAGAGCATGTGGATGTCGGGCTTCGGTTCGCGCAACCGGCCCTCGGAGGGCAAGGCCCAGGACTTGTTCGTCAAGGCCCTCGCGCTCGATGACGGCGGCGGGCGCCGGCTGGTCGTCGTCACGATGGATCTGATCGGCATGCCGCGCACGCTGCGCAAGAATCTGGAGCGGCGCGCCCAGGCGGCGTGGCGGCTGCCGCCGGAATTCCTGCTGCTGAATGCCTCCCACACCCACAGCGGTCCGGAGTTCAGCCTCGGGCAGGTGCCGTCGGACGACATGATCCTGAAGGATCCCGCCGCCGGCGAAACCTACGGCGCCAAACTGGAGGAGAAAGTTTTTCAACTGATCGGCACGGTGCTGGCGAACCTCCAACCGGCGAGCCTCTCTTACCGTCACGCCCGCGCGGGATTCGCGATGAATCGCCGGCTGCCCACTCCGGCCGGTTACAGGAACAGCCCGAATCCCGACGGCGTCGTGGACCACGATGTGCCGGTGCTGCGCGTGGCGGGTGCGGACGGGAAACTGCAAGCCGTGCTCTTCGGCTACGCCTGCCACGCCACCACGCTCAATTTCTACACCTTCAGTGGCGACTACGCGGGCTACGCGCAGGAGTATCTCGAGGCGGCCCATCCCGGCGCCGTCGCGCTCTTTCTCAACGGCTGCAGCGGGGACCAGAATCCGTATCCGCGCGGCACGCTAGAACTGGCCCAGGTGCATGGCCGCACGCTGGCCACCGCGGTCGAAGCGGCGCTCGGCGCCAATCCCAAACCAATCGTCGAACCGCTGGCGGCGGCCTACGCCGAGATCCCCCTGCCCTACGCCCCGATCCCCACGCGGGAGGAGCTCCAAGGGATGCTCGCCACCGGGAACGCGACCCAGAAGAAGCGCGCCGAACGGCTGCTCGGGGAATTGGACCGCAACGGCCGGTTGGCGACCGACTACCCGTATCCCGTCCAGGTGATTCGCTTCGGCCGGCAGGTCGCCCTCGTGGCGCTGGGCGGCGAAGTAGTCGTCGATTATGCCCTGCGCCTGAAAAAGGAGCTGTCCGCCGGCATGGTCTGGGTGGCGTCCTACTCCAATGACATCATGGAATACATCCCGAGCCGCCGGGTGCTGGACGAAGGCGGCTACGAAGCCCGTGATTCCCTGCTGTCGGGTCCCCTCCACCCGGCGCCTTGGGCACCCACGGTCGAGGAGCAGATCGTGGCCAAGGTGCACGACCTCGACCGCCGGATTTCACCGGCGCGATGAGCCGGCGTCAGTCGCCAGCCCGGGACTTCGCGCGTTGGCATTGGAGTTGCGTATTGGGGCGGCGACAAATCACCTCCCTGCGGCTGAATTTACCCGCAGCGTGCGGCACAACCCGCGTAGGGAAAGATTCACCACCCCACACCTATGAACGTTCGTAAATCGTCGAAGCCGGCGACCTGGTTGTCGGCACTCGTGGCGGTCGGCCTCGTGCCGTCTGTCGTCGCGCAGCAGGCCCCGGCCGCTCCTGCGCTCAAGCCCGAAGATGCCGTCAAGCTGGAGTCGTTTGTCGTCACCGGCTCCCTCATCAAGCGCATCGCCAACGAAGGCGCCCTGCCCGTGCAGACCATCACGATCCAGGAAATCGAGCAGCGCGGCATCGCCAGCGCCGAGCAGATGTTGATGGAGCTGAACATCAATGGCAACGCCCTCGACAACCTCGCGTCCAATGCCGACGTCGTCGCCGGCTCACAGCGCGGCAACAATGGCGCCACGTCCGCCAACCTGCGCATGCAGGGCTCCGGCGCCACGCTCGTCCTTCTGAACGGCCGCCGCGTTTCGTCGCACGGCCTCAACGGTGGCGTCGTCGATCTCAATTCGATTCCCTTCGCCGCGATCGAGCGGGTCGAGATCCTCAAGGACGGTGCCTCGGCCATCTACGGCACCGACGCCGTGGGCGGCGTGATCAACTTCATCCTCAAGACCAACTACGAGGGCGCGTCGGTCAGCGCCGCGATGGACGTCACCGAGGACGGCGGCGGCGACATCTTCCGCTACAATGCGGTCGCCGGCTTCGGCAATGTCGAACGCAACGGCTACAACCTCATGGCGTCGGTCTCGTACTCCGACCACAAGGTCCTGCGCGGCGACCAGCGCGATTTCGTCAATACATTCCAGCCCAACCGCGGCCTCTCGCCCGACACCCGCGGCACGCCCGTCGCCACGCTCTTCGCGATCACGACGCTCCAAACCGCCCTCAGTCGCGACAACATCGACAACGCGGGCCGCAGCACCGGCCCCGTCGATCCGCAGAACCCGAATCTCCGCGTCAACGGCATCAACTACGTCGATCTCCCCGGCGGTCCCGGCTACGCGGGGCTCGACGGCATGGGCCCCTACGACGAAGTGCTGTGGAACTCGGCCGCGTCGAAGTACGGTTCCGCCTGGGACACCGGCCGCGCCGCCGTGATCCAGCAACCGGTCAAGAACACCAACGTCGTCCTGCGCGGCACCTTCAAGCTCGCCGACCGCCACCGCCTGATCGTCGAAGGCGTCGCCGGTCGCTCGGAATCCAACAAGAGCTTCTCGCCCAATCAGTGGACCACCGGCACCGCCGCCAACACCACGGCCCTCGACGGCCGGACCACGGTGCCAAATCCGCTCTTCAACATGGTCTATCCGGCGACCGGCGCGAGCTACAACCGGGTCTTCAACGCGCTCGCAGGCTATTTCCCCGCGCTCGCCGCCAACCGCGGCGCGCCGCTCGCGTTCCGCTGGCGCTCGCTCCCCCTCGGCAACCGCGCCTTCACCACGACCACCGACACCTACCGCGCCATGGCGGGGCTCGAGGGACCGCTCGGCGTCCTCTCTGAGTGGGACTACCGCGTCGGCGCCTCGCGCGCGCAGAGCAAGGGCAAGTCCGTCCTCAACAGCGGCTACGTTTACACCGTGCCCTTCGTCAACCTGATCAATACCGGCGTCGTCGACATCTTCTCCTACACCCAGACGCCCGAAGCGATGGCCGCCATCGACCGCACCCGCGCCAACGGCGTGCAGATGTACGGCGGCAACTACCGCACCGATAACTTCGACGCGGCGGCCTCCGGCCCGCTCTTCACCCTGCCCGCCGGCAAACTGCAGGCCGCGGTTGGCATGGACTGGCGCGAGGAGACCTTTCTCTTCAACGGCGACCAGCGCGCCAACCTCAACTCGTCCGATGCGCTGATCTTCAACGCGCCCTTCGACAACGCGCTCGCCACGGCCGGCCCGCTCAAGCGCACGATCAAGGCCGCCTTCGTCGAGTTGCAGATCCCGCTCCTCAAGGGCCTCGACCTCAACGCCGCCGGCCGCATCGACCAGTACACCGGCTTCGGCAGCAGCAAGAACCCCAAGCTCACCCTGCGCTGGGCGCCGACCGACAAGTTCCTCGTCCGCTCCGCCTACAGCACCGGCTTCCGCGTGCCGACCTTCAAGCAGATGTTCGACCCCGTGACCGAGAGCCCGCTGGCGGCCACCGGTCTGATCGACCCGGGCACGGGCCAGCTCATCCAGCCCAACACCGTCACCACGCTGTTCGGCGGCAAGAGTGACCTGCAGCCCGAGGACGCCGACATGTATTCCGCCGGCTTCGTCGTGCAGCCGTTCAGGAACATCAGCGCCAACGTCGACTGGTGGCAGGTCAACCGCACCGGCACCATCCAGAGCTTCGGCACCACGCAGATGCTCGCCAACTACGCGGTCTTCCAGGACCGCTTCCAGCGCCGCCCCGACGGCACCATCCAGCGGATCGACACGCGCTGGGTGAACGCCGGCGCGACCACGACCAAGGGAATCGAAATCGGCATCAAGGGCGACACCGACTTCGGCAAGGGCAAGCTCAGCGCCAGCTTCGACCTCTCCTACCTGCTCAACAAGAAGTCCAAGTTTCTCCCGACCGCGCCCTGGAGCCTGAGCGAGATCAACACCTTCACGCGCTCCAGCGACATCGGGCTCAAGTGGAAGCACACCGCGAGCATCGGCTATCGTCGCGGCAACTGGTCGTTCCTCGTGAACAATCTTTATCGCAACAGCTACACCGATGCGGTGCTGCCAGGTGTCGTCGCCGGCCTCGTGCGCCCGCCCGACTGGCAGGCGCGCGTGAAACCGTACAGCATCTACGGTCTCAGCGCCACCTACCGCGGGATCAAGAACACCACGATCATCGCGGGCGTGAAGAACCTCTTCAACGAAGACCCGCCGTTCTCCGCCACGTACGACACCAACACCGGCGCCGGCAGCAGTTGGGAACCGCGCATCGCCGACCCGCGCGGCCGCTCCTTCACGCTGCGCGTGGACTACCGGTTCTTCTGACCTGGAACACTGCAGTAAGGGTGGAGCCGCCTGTCCCCAGGCGGCTGACGTACCACCGAGCCATCCGCAGCGGCTTGAGGACAAGCCGCTCCACCTTTCAGTGCTTTCGTTTTCACCGGTGATTGGAAGGCCAACTGCATCGTTCCGGCTGAGCCTCGCTCCGCTCCAAACAAAAAGGCCCGCTTCACCGCGGGCCTTTTTTTGTCCTTCGCCGCACGCAACGGGCCCGTCCCTTCCCAGTCACGCGAGCAGGATGCTCGCGCCACTTTGGCGAAGCTCGTTGGCGCCGTGAAGCGCACTTCAGACGGTCCACTTCGGGCGGGGTCAGGCCGCTGATTGCAATGTCCGACGTGAGCGAGAACCGACCGGGCGGACATCCGCGATCACCAGCCGGCCGAAACCGACTGGCCTTCGCGCCGGAGGCGGCTTCGCTCTCCCTCATGCCCCACCCCGCTTTCCGCCTCGTCGCCCTGGTGTGCCTCGCGACCGCAACGTTCGCCGCGCAACCTTACCCGCCCAAGTTCGAAGGCGCCCGCGTCGAAACCTACAAGACGATCGGCAACGTGTCCCTTTCGCTGCACATCTTCGAACCGCCGGTCTCCGCCTCCGCCGCGAAATCCAACCGGCCGGCCATCGTGTTTTTTTTCGGCGGCGGCTGGACCAACGGCTCGCCCGGGCAGTTCGAGCAGCACTGCCGTGCGCTCGCGGCCCGCGGCCTGGTGGCGATCACCGCCGACTATCGCGTTGCCTCGCGCCATCAGGTAAAGCCGATCGCATGCGTCGCCGACGCCAAGTCCGCGCTCCGCTATGTGCGGGCCCCATGCCGCGCGCCTCGGCATCGATCCGAAGCGAGTCGCCGCAGGGGGGCGGCTCCGCCGGCGGCCACCTCGCGGCGGCAATCGCCACGGTGCCCGGCTTAGACGAGCCGAATGAGGACGCGAAAATCAGCTCGGTCCCCAACGCCCTCGTGCTCTTCAATCCCGCGCTCGTGCTCGCCCCGCTGGACGGACTCGACCTCAAGGGCTTCGACGCGCAGGTGCCCGAAACGCGGATGGGCACCGCGCCCAGGAACTTGTCGCCCGCGCACCAGGTGAAGCCAGGCGCGCCGCCCGCGATCATTTTCCACGGCCAAGCCGACACGACCGTGCCCTACTCGACCGCCGAGGCGTTCACCCGCGTCATGAAGGCCGCCGGCAATCGCTGCGAACTGGTCGGCTACGACGGACAAGCCCACGGCTTCTTCAACTACGGCCGGGGAGACAACTCGAACTACCGCGACACGATCGCCCGCACCGACGCGTTTTTCGTTTCCCTCGGCTGGCTGACCGCGCCCGCGCCGCGCTGAGTTTGCACCGCATCCGGTCTGGCGGCGTCCCATGACCATCGACCAAACCGTCCTTCGCGCCGCGATCGGCCTGGTGGTTCTTTCGCTGGTCTTTTTCCTGGTCGAACGCCTCGTCGGCCGCGGGCGCGTCCAGCCGGTCGTCCGCCGGGGTTGGTGGACCGATGTCACCTACTGGTTCGTCACGATCCTGCTCACCAAGCCGCTCGTGCGCCTGCTGCTCATCCTGCCCGCCGTCGGGCTCGTGCTCACGCAGGTCACGACCGTCGACGTCTTGCGGCTCGGCGAATACCGCGGCTACGGCCCGCTCAGCCGCCAGCCGCTCTGGCTCCAGGCGATCGCAATCTACCTGCTCGCCGATTTCATCGGCTACTGGACGCACCGACTTTTTCATACCGGCAAATGGTGGCCGTTCCACGCTGTGCATCACAGCTCCGAGGACCTGGACTGGCTCGGCAGCGTGCGCGTGCATCCGGTCAACGACCTCGTGAACAAGCTCGCGCAGGTCACGCCAATCCTGCTGCTCGGCTTCAATCCCACCGTCACGCTGAGCACCGCGCCCGTGCTCACGCTCTACGCGATTTTTCTCCACGCGAACGTGAACTGGGACTTCGGCCCGCTGCGCGGCGTGATCGCGACGCCGGTGTTTCACCGCTGGCACCATTCGCGCGACCGCGAGGCGTGGGACAAGAACTTCGCGGGGTTGCTGCCGCTTTGGGACATTCTCTTCCGAACCTACTACATGCCGCGCGGCCGCTGGCCGGAGAATTTCGGCATCCATGAGCCGATGCCCGGCGGCTACCTGGGCCAGCTCTGGGAGCCCTTCGCCGTCCTCCGCCGCGGCCGGAAAAAAGTGGATCCGAAGTAAGCCCGCCTGCCGGATCAGAGCTGCACCGAGAGAGCACCCCCGTGGGGGGGCATCCTGCCCCCGACTTGGACCGGCCCGTCTTTCCCAATCCCGCGAGCAGGATGCTCGCGCCACTTGGGCGAGACACTCAGAAGCGCGCCTGCACGCCCGTCGAGATCGACCGGGGGAAACAGGTTGGTCTGCGCGCGGTGGTCTTCACGATAGGGGCCGCTGCAACGACCGCGGTTTTCCTCGAGCAGGTTCACGACATCGAGGAAGACATTGACGTTCTTCGTGATCTTGAACCGGGCGAAGAGATCGAACTGGTCGCGGCGGCCGATGAACTCCGAGCTCGAGGGATCGCCGGCGTTCAGCGACGCGAGGTAGGTGTCGGCGTAGTTCCACATCAGCCGCAAATCCCACCGCCGGCAATTGCAGGTCATGCCGGCGTTGCCGGAGCGCGGGCGCAGGCCGGTGAGGCTGTTCTTGAAGGGCAGATTGGTCACGACACCGTTGTAGTCACCGGCGCTCGTGAGCACCGTCCAGTTGCCCATGACGCCCAGGCCGCGCAAAATGCCGGGCAGGAAGCTGAGCTGCTGCGAATAGTTTAACTCCAGGCCCTCGACGGTGCCGTCGCCAGCGTTGACCCGGCTGTTGCCCAGCCAGCCGACGTAGTCGCCGAGATTGAGGCCGAATTCATTGCCGGTGATCCGAAACGACGTCGCGGTGACGTAATTCTTGATCTCCTTGCGGAACGCGCCGATCGAGGCGACGCCCACGGGCTTGAAGTAGTATTCGAGGGTCACGTCATAGTGGCTCGAGATCTGCGGGTTCAACGACAGGTTGGAGACGCTCACGATCTGGCCGATGTCATTCACCGAGAAGCGGCCGACGAGATCGGAAATGCGCGGACGGCGGATGGTCGTGGAATAGTTCGCGCGGACGGTGAAGTGCGGGATCGGCTCGTAGCGGAACTGCAGGTTCGGGAACCAATCGACGTAGTCCGACTCCGCCGTGCGATAGGCGCCGAAGCGCGCTTCCGGCGCGGCGCCGCGGGTGTTCTCGAGCCGGGAGGTGATCCGTGCGATCGTCTGCTCAAAACGCACGCCGGCCGTCATCGGAAGATTCCGCGCGAGCTTCACCTCGCCCTGCAGGTACCCGGCGGGAATGGTTTCGCGGGTCTGATAATCGTTCTGCGGCGAGTTCGTGACCGACGGGTCGAGGTTCGCGTTGGTGAGCGGGAGCGCCGTGGCGGCGTACGCAAACTGCACCGCCGGACGCGATGGTAGACCGGAGGGCAGGCAGCTGAACCCGACGTCCTTGATGACGCCTTTGGTGTTGATGATCGGGGTCGCCGGGTAGCGGCCGTCCACCCAGCCATGCTGGAAACCGACCTCGCGGTACCGGCTGCAATTTCCCGCCCCCAGCGTGCCGGTGATCGAGTCGGCGTCGCGGTCGCGATCCTGCTGCCGCACGCGGAATCCGGTCTTCAGCTGCACCGGAATCCGCCAGGTCGCGAAGTCCCGCGTCGCATCGAGCTTGGCGCTCGTGAGCTGGTCGGGCGCGTTTTGATGGGTGCTGGCCACCGCGATCGAAAGCATGTTCGTGAACGGATCGTTGGGCGGGGCGAGCGGGCCGTTGAACGTGAGGGTGGGAAATTCTTTGCTCGCGCGGCGATCGTAGGTGAAGCCGGACGTGTGGTTGCTGCGCGCCGTCGCCGAGATGCGGTCGAGCGGGTGAAGACCCAGAAGTCGGTCGTGGACTGCGCCGCGTCGAAGATCAGGTTGTCGGTGTACTGCGGCCGCACCTGATCCATGATGTTGACAAAGCGCGTCCAGCCCGCGCTCACCGTGACGGAGGACTCGTTGGCGAGCCGGTAGTCGAACTTGGCCTGGAGGTTCACCCGCCGGTTCAGGTGGTATTCCTGATCGGCATAGAGGACCTGGCGTCCGACCGTCGGGCCGGAGTAGTTCCAGTTGCCGGCGAAGGTCGTGCGGACCGTCTGCAGGCCGTCACCGACTTCCTGATACGCTCCGGTCAGCGAGACGCCGAGCTTGCGGCCGAAGAGCAGGAACACATCCGAGTAATCCACCGCGACGTTCGGGCAATAGCGGCGGCGAGGCGCGCGCCGTCCATGGTCACGCTGGTGAACTCCGGCGAGAGACCGCGGACGGAAATCGCGTCGACGGGCGCGCCTCCATATTCACCCACCAAGCCGGGCAGGCGCTGAAGGAACGAACCCATGTCGCCTTTGGCGACGTTGCCGCAGGCATCGGTCGAGACGGAGTTCGTGATCGTCAGGGCATTCTCCTGCCGGGCGATCGCGGCGGCGTTGTCCTCGCGGACGGCGGTGACGGCAAAGGCCTCCATTGCGTAGATGTCGGACGTCAGCTTGAGGTCCGGCAGCGTGTTGAGGCCCGGGTCTGTGACGCGCATTACCGCGGAACCGGCCGCAAGACGGGACAGCGCGAAGCCGCCGGCGCGACGGCATCGGCCCCAGCGGCAAGCCCGGCTCCGGCGCAAGCCAGGAGTGCGGCTACGCCGGCGGCCCGCAGACCGCGGCGCCAGCATGGAAGGTTGGAATTCAAGGAAGGAAGCGCGCCGGGTGTTTGCATGGTCAGTGGTGGACGGGGTTGGCGTGACGACGAGCCAAGGGAGGTTTTCCGTCACTGGGCCGGGAAAATTACTTCGCCGCGCGGCGTGAGTCCCAGGGGCCGGTCCCGCAAAAATGCAGGTTGACACGGCACCGCCCCCCACCACCGTCTTCCTTCCTTTTCGAGCCATGAGCACCACCGAGACCACGCCCACGCAGCAGACTCCCACGCCGGCGGAAATTCCGTTCACGCAGCCGCAGGCGATGATCCGATACGTCACCGACACGGGCAAGATTCTGCCCCGCAAGTACACCGGGCTCTCCTCCAAGCACCAGCGCGCCGTCACCCGCACGCTG
>JBEIHL010000027.1:0-11626 GCA_040381375.1 Opitutaceae bacterium | reverse complement strand
GATATTAAACGACCCGAAGACCCGAAACTGCAACCGCAAACCCAAAGCTCAACGGTTCCTACACCAACATGCCCAGCATGCGATCGGCGTGTACGGCTCCAAGGTGAACCAGACGCCCCACCTCGACCGGCTCGCGCGGGGCGGGATGCGCTTCGACCACGCCTTCGTCACGAACTCGATCTGCACGCCGAGCCGCGCCGTCTTGATGACGGGCAAGTATTCCCACGCCAACGGCACGCCGGTCTTCAACGTCTTCGATGGCAGCCAGCAGAATGTGGCCAAGCTCCTCCAGGCCGCAGGCTATCACACCGGCATGATCGGGAAGTGGCACCTGGGCAGCATGCCCACGGGCTTCGATCGCTGGATCATCCTGCCGGGGCAGGGTATCTATAACGATCCCGACTTCATCACGCCGCACGGGCGGGTCACAGTCCAGGGGCACACCACGCCGCTCACCACGCAGCTCGGGATCGAGTTCATGGAGACGCGGCCGAAGGATCGGCCGTTTTTTCTCATGCTGCACCACAAGGCGCCGCACCGCGCGTGGGAGCCCGACGCGAAGAACAAGGCGTTGTTCAAGGACAAGGTCATTCCCGAGCCGGACACGCTCTGGGACGACTACGCCACGCGGCCGGCCGCGCTGCCCGAGAACCAGCAGACGGTCGCCAACGACCTCACCCGCCGCGACCTCAAGCTCGAGCCGCCGTCCAACCTGCCGCCCGGACCGGAGCGGATGAAATGGCTCAACACGAAGCCGACGGAGGTCGAGGTCACGCAGCCCGATGGCACCAAGAAAGTGCTCACGGGCCGCGAGCTGGTGAAGTGGAAATACCAGCGCTACATGCAGGACTATCTCGCGTGTGTGCAGGGCGTCGACGACAGCATCGGCGACGTGCTCGACTACCTCGACCGCAGCGGCCTCGCGTCGAACACGATCGTGATCTATAGCGCGGACAACGGCTGGTACATGGGCGACCTCGGCATGTACGACAAGCGCTTCATGTACGAGGCGGGCCTGCACATCCCGCTCATTGTGCGCGGCCCCGGAGTGACCGCGGGCGCAAACACCAATCTCTTTGCGCTCAACGCCGACTTCGCGCCGACGTTCCTCGACTTCGCAGGCGTGAAGATTCCCGAGGACATGCATGGCCGCTCGCTCCGGCCGATCCTGCAGGGGCGGGCGCCGGCCGGCTGGCGAAAGTCGGCCTACTATCGCTACTATCACGACCCGGGTCACCACAACACGCGCGCCCACTACGGCGTCCGCACCGCGACGCACAAGCTGATCCACTATTGGAAAAAGGACGCCTGGGAGCTTTACGACCTCGTGCGCGACCCGAAGGAGCAGAAGAACCTCGCCGGCGATCCCGCGCACGCCGGCAAGCTCGCCGAACTGAAGGCGGAGATCGTTCGCCTGCAGAAGGAGCTCGGTGACACGGGCCAGTTTGCCGATGCGATTCCCCGCGACGGCGTGGACGCACCGCTCAACGTGCCGCGCCTCGGCGTGAAGAGCGTGAAGGAAGCGATCGCGTCGGCGCGGCCGTAAGGGCGTCGCGCGACGAGATCCGGTAGAACCAATCCGGGTCTCGCGCCGAGGAAAGCCTGGGTTTTCTCTGCGCCTCCGCGTCTCTGCGCGAGACCGGGCCTGTGGCTTGGACTTATCAGGTCACGACCTGTGGCGCCCAGCTCGCGATGGCGCGTGAAGGGCACGTTCTAGCCGCCATCCGCCGAGTGGCGGCCGCCCGTCGCGCCGCCGGGCTTTCGTTACCGAATATCCTTCGGTTCGTCGCGCAACCGCAACAGTCCCCGTCCAATCTCGCGGCGATGATCTATCCACGCGAAGCACGTTCGATGACGAATCAGTTACAACCTGAAGGCGGGACTCGGCGGGACTGAGGCCCGGAAACGGATAAGGAATTCACCCGTTTCGCCGCCAGCTCCGCGCAGAAATCGGCCGGGGCGATTTCATCACTGACGTTCCTGACGCAGTGCCTTCGCCGCGTTGCTTGGGTTCTACTGCTGCCGTTCCTCTCCGGTCTCCTGCATGCTCAATCCACGGGGACCATCACGGGTCGCGTTTTCGATGAGGCCACCGGTCGATCGCTCCAGGGCGCGGTCGTCACGATCCGCGGCACCAACACGTCGGATTACAGCGATCCGAGTGGTCGATTCTCCCTCCCCGGCGTGCGGACCGGGTCCGTCACGCTGGACATCGAGTATGTCGGCCTGGACCCCTTCAGTCAGCAGGTGAACGTCTCCGCGGGTCTCTCGACGACCGTAAACGCTCCGCTGAAAACCAGCGTCATGCAGCTGGCGGCGTTTGAAGTGAAGGAAGCCGCCCGCGGTCAGGCGCTGGCGATCAATCAGCAGAAGACTGCCGCGGGCATCATCAACATTGTTTCCGAGGAAACGTTTGGGGCGATGAACTCCGGCAACATCGGTTATGCGCTCCAGCGCCTGCCCGGCATCAGTGTGGATGAGGATCAGGATGGATCGCCGAGTTCATTCAATCTGCGCGGCGTTCCGGGCGAATTCAATTCGCTCCAAATCGACGGCAACCGGATCCCCAGCGCGGGTGGCACCAGCCGGGCGGCGGACACGAAGTTTCTGGTGGCTGACGGCATCACCAACATCGAAGTCATGAAGGCCGTGACACCGGATCGTGACGGCGACGCCATTGGCGGCATCATCAACATCGTATCGCGCACGGCGTTTCAGCGCGATGGTCGGGATTTTAAACTGGTGGCCAGCCGCTCCTACAATGCGGCGTCCAACAAATGGGGCTAAAATGGCCGACTGAGCTACTCGGATACCTGTTGAGCACCTCGCTCTCCTATGCGTGGGGTCGCTTCACCGCTCGCGCCGATTACCGTTATCGCGATGCCTACATCGAGGGCCTGGATTCGGATCCCGACACCGACGAATGGTTCTCGGCGCGCGAGCAGGTCGATGCGGAAATGACCTTCCGCATCGCCAAGGGCCTGAACTTCTTCGCTTCTGGCACGAACCTCACGCACCGCCCCCAGGTCTCGTATACGGGCAGCAAGGAGTTTCCAGAAGACGTCAACTACTCCGGCCGGAAATACACCTTCGGCGTAGAGTATCGGTTCTAAGAATCTGGGAGCCTTTCGATTTTGAAGGAGCGGCTTTCCGCCGCGACCCGATGTCCGAACGGGTTGAGGTCGCGGCGTGAAGCCGCTCCTACAATCGGAGAATCTGCACGCCCAGCTTCAAGCGCGGACCCTTTTAACTTCTCATCCGTCTGTTCGGGCCAACACTTTCGCTTATGCAATCCCGCCCCGCTTCGCGCTCCGCGTTCACCGTCCGGGTGCTCGCCTGCCTGCCGCTCGCGGCCGCCTCCCTGTTTGCCCAGAACATCGTCCGCGGGCCGTACCTCCAGCAGGGAACGCCGACCAGTGTCGTGGTGCGGTGGCGGACCGATGCGCCCACGGATACCGCGGTGCGTTTCGGCCGGGAGCCCGGCAAGCTCGACCAGGAAGCCAAGACGAAGTGGAAGACGACTGAGCACGTCATGGCCATCGAGGGGCTCACGGCGTTCACGAAGTACCACTACGCGATCGGAAACGCCGAAAAGACCCTCGGTGGCGAGAGCGGCAAGGGCCACTTTATCACCTCCCCCAAGCCCGGCACGCGGCAGCCGATCCGCACGTGGGTCATCGGTGACGCCGGCACGGCCAGCGCCTCGGGAAATGTCGGGCTGCAGGCGCAGGTGCGCGACGCGTACTACAAATACGCGGGCGCGCGGCACACCGATAATTGGCTGATGCTCGGCGACAACGCCTACAGCACCGGCACCGACGAGGAGCACCAGATCGCAGTCTTCGACATTTACCGCGACATCCTGAAGACGTCCGTCGTCTGGCCGACGCTCGGCAATCACGACGCCGGTTCCGCGGCGTCCATCACGCAGTCGGGCGTGTACTACGACATCTTTACGCTGCCGACCATGGGTCAGGCCGGCGGGCTGATGTCGGGCACCGAGGCGTACTATTCCTTCGACTACGGCAACGTGCACTACGTCTGCCTCAATTCCCAGGACACGGACCGCTCCCCGAATGGCGCGATGCTCACCTGGCTGAAGCACGACCTCGAGGCGACGAAGCAGGACTGGATCATCGTCTATTTTCACCACCCGCCTTACACGAAGGGTTCCCACGACTCGAACACCGAGGCGAAGCTCGTCGAGATGCGAAAGAACGCGCTCCCGATCATGGAGGCCGGTGGCGTCGATCTCTGCCTCACCGGCCACAGCCATTCGTATGAGCGCTCGTTCCTGATCGACGGTCACTACGGCACGCAGGACAAGTTGACCGCCAAGATGAAGCTCGACGGCGGCGACGGCCGGCCCGACGGCAAGGGTGCCTACAAGAAGGCGACGCTCGGCCGCGGCGTGCACGAGGGTGCGGTGTACATCGTGGCGGGCAGCTCGGGCAAAATTACCGGCGAGTCGGACAAGACCAAGGCCCGCGGCTTCCTCGATCATCCGGCGATGTTCGTCTCGCTCTATCGCCTAGGCTCGATGGTGCTCGATTTCGACGGCAATCGGATGGATGCCACCTTCCTCAGTGAGAAGGGCGAGCGGCTTGACCACTTCTCGATGATCAAGGGCAACGGCGGCGCGCCGCTCAAGTCCACGGCGAGCCGCGAGTAGGCCGCGGCGAGCCCAATCCATCGATCCAGTTTACAGGAGGTCGCAGAGGACGCGGAGGTCAAACCAGAGGAGAGGCGCCCACGGAACACACGGAAAGGCTTCTCTCTTCCGTGTGTTCCGTGGGCCAAAGTCTCTGGCCTGACCTCCGCGTCCTCTGCGTTCTCCTGTGAAAATGCCTTTGGTCTGAAACCCTAATCTTCGCATGACTATCAGGACACTCACCCGTTTTCACCGGCTTTTTCTGTTGGCGGTTCTTCCGTCCCTCCTGTGGGCCGCGCAGGATCCGGCGGCGAAGTCCGCCACCGTGGCCTCCGCACCGCTCCCGCCACCCTCGCTGCCCCAGGCCGTTTATCTCACGTGGCAGCGCGATCCGGTCACGACGATGACCGTGCACTGGCACACGGATTGGACGAAAGGATTTGCGGACACTGCGCTCGAGTACCGCGCGGCGCCGGCCGGCGGCAGTGACGCGCCGTGGTCTCGCGCCACGGGTCGCGCCCAGCAGATGCCATTCACCAACCGGATGGTGCACACGGTCGAGCTCACCGGGCTGCGCGGCGACACGACTTATCAGTTCCGCCTCGGCCGGCTCACGACGCGCGAACCCGACGGCGCTCTGCTCTTCGCGGCGCATGGCCCGGTTCATCGCTTTCGCACCCTCCCCGCGACGCTCAGCCGGCCCGTGCGTTTCGTCTCGGGCGGCGACATCTACGGCGGCAGCACTTCCGAACTGATGGCGAACATGTGCAAAGTTGCCGCGAGCCGCGACCCGGAGTTCGCGCTGCTGGGCGGCGATATCGCCTACGTCAATAATGAGCCCAAGGCGGCACCGCGCTGGTTCGATTTCTTCAAGATCTGGGGCGACAACATGAAGACTTCCGATGGGCGAATCATCCCGATCGTGCCCGCCATCGGCAACCATGAGGTCCACGGCGACACCTACGACATCCGCGGCGGCGCACCCAACCGCGGCGTCTCGCCGGATCGCGCCCTGTTCTTCTACACGCTCTTCGCGTTCCCGGGTCGGCCGGGCTATAACGCACTCGACGTCGGCAACTACCTCAGCCTCGTCGCGCTCGATTCGTACCACACGAATCCGGTGCCCGGCGCGCAGACGGATTGGCTCAAGGGCGCGCTCGAGCAGCGGCGAAACGTGCCGTTCATCGTGCCGTTTTATCACGTGCCGGCGGACCCTTCGCACCGCCCGTTCGCGGGCGCGACCTCCGTCGCGATCCGGGCCAACTGGGTGCCGCTCTTCGACGCTGCCGGCGTGCGCTTCGCGTTTGAGAATCACGACCATACCTACAAGGTCACGCATCCCCTCCGCGGCGGGGAAAAGAATCCGGCCGGCACGCGCTACCTCGGCGACGGGGCGTGGGCCGTGGGGACCCGCGAGACGACCCCGCTCGAAAAGGCACCCTACCTCGAGCGAGCCCATTCGAAGAACCACGTCTTCGTCGTCACGCTCACGAGCGGCAAGGCCGACTTCATCGCCGTCGATTCGAAAGGCGAGGAGTTCGATAAGTTTACGATTCCGGCGAAGCGGTGAGGGTCGTTGGGCGGGGTTGAAAGTTGAGCCTGCCCATCCTGTTCATCCTGTCATCCTGTCCTCTCTTTGACAGGATGACAGGATGAACAGGATAAGCTCGACTCGAGTTGTTCTGAGTCACCTCAAGGCTCCACTCCTTCTCCCTGCCATGTCATCATTCTCGCCTGCGTTCGCCTCTCTCCTGTTGCTCGCCGTCACAGCGCTCGCGGCGCCGACGGCCATCCCGACGTTCGAGTGCGTCAGCGTTTACCACCCGTCGCCGGACAAGTCGGCCTGCCAGGTCCACTATCGCGTCACCGGCACGACCGACTGGCGGCCGGCGCTCGATCTGGTCTTTGACCCGCGCAAGGCCGAGCACCGCGGCAGCATCGTCGGGCTCCAACCCGACACGGCCTACGAAGTCCGCCTGACCCACGCCGGCCAAACGCATCCGCTGTCCGTGCGCACGCGGAGCGGCCGTTTCCCGATCGGAAAGACGACGCACGTCGCCTCGCAATTCACGCCGCTCGAGATCAAGGAGTCGGGCACGGCCGAGGGTTACCACCTCTACACGCCGCCGCCACAGATGCGCGCGACGGTCGACGTGCGCAACCAAGCCGACCACACCATCGTGATCGATGCCGACTATGTGATCGTGCGCGGACTCGAGGCCCGCAACGCCGCGCGCCACGGCATCTACATCAAGCCCGGTCGCAAGCACGTGATCGTCGAGGATTGCCGGATCGTTTTCTGGGGCCGGATCGGCGGGCCAATCTCTTTTGGCAACGCGAGCAACAGCGACAGCGGCATCTACGCCGACCGCGGTGCCGGCCACCTCGTCTTCCAGCGCAACCTGATCGAGAACCCGCGCGGTGCATCGAACGACTGGGACACCGGCCATCCCGCGGGCCCGCAGGGTATCAGCCTGATCAACTCGTCCGGCAACAATGTCATTCGTTACAACGAAATCGTCACGACCGAGGACCACGGTTTCAACGACGCCATCGGCGGCGGCTCCAATTTCAGCAATGAAGGCAGCCCGAACCGCGACTCCGACATCTACGGCAACATCATCGCCGGCGTCTGGGACGACGGCATCGAGAGCGAGGGCGCCAACATGAACGTGCGCATCTGGGGCAACTACATCTATCGCGTCTACCAGCACGTCGCCACCGCGAGCACCTCGAAGGGTCCGCTGTATGTTTTCCGGAATGTCTTCGGCGTGAGTCGCAGGACGCAGGCCGATCCGATTGGCGGCGCGATGATCAAGACGGGCGGACGCGGGGAGTTTTCCGGCGGCCGGAAGTTCATCTTTCACAACACCGCGCTGCAGCCGCGCGGGGCGTTCACGGTGTTCAGCGGTCATGCGGATCCGAATACGGTCACGCGGAACAACATCTTCGACTGCCCCGGCCGGCTCGCGTCGAGCCAGGCGGTCGATGATCCCGGCGACTACGACTACGATTTCTACAACGGTTCGGAGCGCGGCCGCGCGCAGGAGCGGCACGGCGTGCGCGGAAAAATGGCGTATGTGCCTTCCCACTACCTCGAGTTCTATCCGGCGCCGGTGACGACCCGGGTGCAGTTCGGCAAGATTCCCGTGAACCTCGGCGGCAAGATGGTCGAGATCACCGACCCGGTGATGACGGCGCCGAATCCGGTGATCGACGGCGGCGCGCGTCTGCCGAACTTCAACGACGACTTCACCGGCCGCGCGCCCGACATCGGTGCCTTCGAGGTGGGTCGCCCGCCGCTGCGCTTCGGCCGCCGCGCCGCCGAGAATGTCTGGGCGCCGTGGGAGCTGTATGCGGCGGAGAAGACGGGGTCGTGATCGCCGCCCGTCCTGGGAGCGCGGACGCCCCCGTCCGCTTGGATCGAAAGGCGGACGAGGGCGTCCGGGCTCCCAGGGAGTTTCCGGCCTAGGGTTCGCCGGCGATGGCGACGATCTCGAGTTCGCGCACGCCGCGCGGAGCCTTGAACTGCACGCGATCACCGACGCGGGCGTTCGCGAGCGCGCGGGCGAGGGGTGACAGCCAGCTCACCCAGTTGCGGTCGAGATCGGTCTCGTCGACGCCGACGATCCGATACGACGTCACAAGGCCGTCCTTTTCCCGCACCGCCACGGTGGAGCCGAAGTGCACGAGGTCGGCTGGCCCCGGGGCGACCGGCGCAATTTCGGCCGTGCGCAGACTCTCCTGCAGGTAGCGGATGCGCTGGTCGAGCACCTGAAGTTCACGTTTGGCGTCGACGTCGTCGGTGGGTGCGGCCGCGAGCGGCGGGCGCTCGGACTCAAGCCGGCGCGCCAATTCCTCCCGCAACCGCTGCGCGCCACCCGGCGTCAGGAGGTTCTTCGTGCCCGGTGGCAGCGGCGAGACCGGCGGCGGCAGTTCCGGCAGGGAGGAGGAATCGGATTCTCGAATGAAGGCCCGGCTCATGGCAGGAAGGTAGCGGGTTTCGGTGACGGCACAAATGCCGGCGCCGGGAGCGCGGGCCCGGCTTCAGGACGGGCGTTCGTTCGATCGGGCGCAAGTTTAGGCTGTCGCCCGCGCGGCGGCTTTGTCTGGATCGAAATACTCCCGCTTGCCCCATGCTCCCATCCCCCGTTCGTTCTGCGTTTCGTTCCCTGATCCTGTCCGCGGCGTTCATCACGCTCGCGGGTGCCGCTTTCGCCGACGTCGGCGTCGGGGCCAAGCCGCTGCCGGGGGCGGAGGTGATCTTCGACGGCACGCGCGCCATGCTCGACAGCAAGTGGACGTACTGGGAGGGGCCGCGGTTCGCGTCCTCGCTGCCGATCAAGTGGAAGATCGTCGATGACCCGGTGGATCGCGGCACCGTCCTGATGTCCGACGACCCGGCGGCGCCGAAGGGCCGCTATGGCGCGGCCGACATCGTGACGAAGAAGGCCTACCGCGACTTCCGGCTGCACATTGAGTTCCTCGTCATGAACGACGGCGGCAACAGCGGCGTGTATCTGCAGAATCGGTACGAGATTCAGATTCAGGACGGCGACGCGACGAAGCACGGCATGGGCTCGGTGATCAACGAAACGCCTTCGCCCTATTACCTCTACAAGGGCCAGCGGGTCTGGAATTCCTACGACATCATGTTCCGCGCCGCGCGGTTCAAGGACGGCAAGCTCGTCGAGAAGGCCCGTGTGACGATGTTCTTCAACGGCGTGAAGATCCACGCCAACCAGGAGATCAACCAGGTCTGGGGCGGCGCGAACTCCGGCCTCGACGGCGGCAACGATGGCGGTCGTGGGATCACGGATACGCCGGGCGGCCTCAAGCTGCAGTGCGAGGGCCACGACGTGCGCTTCCGCAACATCTGGATCAAGGAGATGAACCTGGAGCGGCCGCAGACCACGTTCGCGCGCGAAAATTGAAACGCGCCTGACGGGTGGAAGAGGTCGCCTGCCGGCTCGACCTCGGCCCCGCACCGCGCCAGCCTTTCCGGCGTTCACCCCATGAAAACCTCCCCGTCCTCGCGTCGTGCGTTCCTCAAGTCGGGCCTGGCCGGAATCCTGGCGGCGGGTACGGCGCCGCAGGTGTTCACCGGGCGGCTGTTCGGGGCGCAGGCGCCGTCGAACCAGGTGACGCTCGGCTGCATCGGCGTCGGCGCGCACGGTTTCGGAGTCAACCTGAAGTCCTTCCTGCAGGAGGACGACTGCCGGGTGGTCGCGGTTTGCGACGTCTACGGCAGCCGCCGGGCGCGGGCGCGCCAGGCGGTCGATGAGCAGTACAAGTCGACCGGGTGCGCCGAAATCGCGGACTTCCGCGCGCTGCTCGAGCGCCCTGACATCGACGTGGCGGTGATCTCGACCCCCGACCACTGGCACGTGCCGATGGCGCTGATGGCGCTCGAGGCCGGGAAGAAGGTATTCTGCGAGAAGCCCACCCTCACGATCGCCGAGGGCCGCGAGCTCGCCAACGTGGTCGCGAAACGGAAGGCCGTCTTCGCCACCGGGCTCGAGGACCGCTCGGTCATCCAGTATCACAAGCTCGCCGAAGTCGTGCGCAACGGCGGGATCGGAAAACTCCAGCGGATCAAGGTCGGGCTGCCGGTGAAGCCGGTGTACCCGGTCGAGGCGCCGGTGCCGGTGCCCGCCGACCTGAACTACGAGCTCTGGCTCGGCCCTGCGCCGCATCGTCCGTACACGCCCAACCTAACGGACCCGCAGGTGTGGCGGCAGATTCGCGATTTCTCGGGCGGCTCGCTGACCGACTGGGGTGCCCATTTGGTGGATACGGCGCAGGTCGCCAACTTCGCGGAGGATTCCGGCCCGGTCGCGGTCAGCGGAAAAGGCGTCGTCCCACCGAACTCGCTCAACACCGTTCCGCAGACCTACGACCTCACCTACACCTACGCCAATGGCGTGGTACTCGAGGTCACCGCGTCCCAACCTTCGATTCGCTTCGAAGGCACCGGCGGTTGGGTGGGCAACAAGGGCTGGCTCGGCCGGCTCGAGGGCAGCGACGTGAATGTGTTTCGCCAGACCTACGATCCGAAGACGAACAAGCTCTGGCCCCGCCGGCCGCGCGAACACCGCGACTTCCTCGACTGCGTGAAAAACGGTCAGCCGCCGATGTACACCGCGGAGGGTCTGCACCGGCTCAGCACCGTGCTGCACCTCGGCGCGATCGCGATGGAGCTCGGCCGGCCGCTCAAGTGGGATCCGAAGGGAGAGAAGTTCGACGATGCCGCCGCCAACGCGCTCCGGCAGCGGCCGAGCCGCGCGGACTGGAAACGCTTGGCGAAAGCCTAAGCTCCGGCACGAGATCCTTCCCTTGGAGGCGGGGTGCCCCCACCCCGCAAAAGTGCTTTCGGAACCGTTTCAACGCGGGGTGGGGCCCCCCGCCTCCAACTTTATTCCTTCACCACCAGCACACCCTTCATGCCTGTCATGGTGTGGCCGGGGAAGCTGCAGAGGAACGGGTAGTCGCCGGGCGCGGTCGGGGCCTTGAACGTGACTTCGCCGGATTCCTTCGGACCCAGGATGCCGATGGCGGCGACGACTTTGTCTTTCATCTTGGCGGGAATGTACCCGTTGGCCGCCTCGGGTGCGGCGGCCATCGCAAACGCCATGACGTCGGTGCCGGCGGCGAGCAGGACCCAGTTGTGTCCCATGACCTCCTTGGGCAGGGTGGAAGCGTTCGTAAGGACGACCTTCACGGTTTCGCCGGGGGCGACGGTGATGCTCGTGAGGTCGAACTTCATCGCGTTGCCCACGCCGGCTTGAATCTTGATGACACGCGGCGTGGCATCGGCGGCGGATAGCGCGGGGGCCAGCAAGATCGTCGCGCAGAGGAGGAGGGAGGAGAGCAGTTTCATGGGTGGAAGGAAAGGAGCTGCATGCCGATGACCGAGTACAGTTCGCCATGGGACGATTCCTGCCCTGGGAGCGCCGAGCTCCACCTCGGCCGATG
>JBEIHL010000026.1:0-11776 GCA_040381375.1 Opitutaceae bacterium | reverse complement strand
TTTGGTATCAGGGCGAAGGCAACGCGAGCGAAAAGCTAGCGCCTCACTATCATGAACTGCTCACTGCGCTGATCGCCGGTTGGCGACGTGATTGGGGACAGGGGGACTTCCCATTCCTGATCGTCCAGTTGCCCGGCTTCGATGAAAAGAGGCCGGGGGCCAACTGGCCGTTGCTGCGCGACATGCAGCTGCGGGTGGCACGTGAGGTTTCTCAAACTGGCCTGGTGGTGACGATCGACCAAGGCGAACGAGACAATATCCATCCCGCGGCCAAGCAGCCGGTTGGGGCGCGCGCGGCACGCCTGGCCCGCGCGCTGGTTTATGGCGAGGAGATCGAGGGCACCGGTCCGCAGTTGGAGGGCCAGGAGATTCAGGGAGCAACGGTGCGGTTGCGTTTCCGCTATGTGGGATCCGGACTCAAGAGCGGTGGCGGAGAACTCACGGGTTTCGAGATCTGCGGCCAGGATCGAAAATTCGTGCCAGCGCACGCTCGGATTACGGGACTGGACACCGTCAACGTGGCGGCACCTGACGTCCCGCTGCCTGTGGCCGTGCGTTACGCCTGGAAGGGTTTTCCCGCGGGCAATCTACTCGGCGGCGACGATCTTCCGGCTTCGCCTGGCCGGACGGATGGCTTCGGCCTCGAGGCCGCCGTACCAGCCGCGTCGCCAACCGAAAAAAGAACCCCATGATCTCTCGATGCCGCGTTCACCCACCGCCGACCTAGCTTGAAACTCACCCTCGCCCTCCTCGCACTGACCCTCCTCGCGCCAATGGGCGCGCTGCGTGCCATAGAATCGCCTGCGCCGGGCGCGCTCAATGTCATACTTATCGTCACCGATGATCAGGGCTACGGTGACTACGGTTTCATGGGCAATCCCCACCTCCGCACGCCGCATCTTGACCGGATGGCGGCATCCTCGCCCCGCGTGGACCGCTTTTATGTCAGCCCGGTGTGTTCGCCGACGCGGGCGGCACTCATGACAGGACGTTACGCGTACCGCACGGGAGTAATCGCGACCAATGGCGGCCAGTCCGAGATGGATTCCGAGGAAACAACCGTGGCGGAAGTGTTGCGCGCAAACGGCTACTTCACCGGAATCTACGGAAAATGGCATCTCGGAGACCACGCGCCCCGGCGGCCACAGGATCAGGGCTTCGAGGAGGCGTTGGTGCATCGCGGAGGCGGTCTGGCGCAGGGTTCGGATCCGCCCGAGAACGAAGATCGCTATACCGATCCGATCCTTTTCCACAACGGGGCTAAGATTGCGACAACAGGATATTGCACGGATGTGTACTTCCGTTTTGCCCGTGAAGCAGTGGCGCGTTCCCAGCAGGCGCGGCGTCCGTTCTTTCTCTATATTGCTACAAACGCGCCGCACGATCCGTACCACGATGTTCCGGATGATCCCTATCGCTTCTATCGATCACTCGGGCAGGAACTCGTGAACTTCCCGACGGCATCCGGCCATTTCCCGATCGAGAATCAAGGGGAGATGAACGCGCCCGATCGGATAGCCCGCATCTATGCGATGGCTGAGAACATCGACACGAATGTGGGCGCGTTGCTCGACGATCTTGAACGGAGAAACCTGCTTTCGTCGACTCTGGTGGTCTTCATGTCCGACAACGGTGGACGCGGACGGCGCTACTCCGCCGGTCTCCGCGGTGAAAAGAGCGAGGTGTACGAAGGAGGCATTCGCTCGCCTTTGCTGCTTTCGCTGCAGGGCAGGTTGTCGCAGGAGATGCGGATCCACGCGGCGACGGCACATATCGATGTGTTTCCAACCCTGCTGTCAGCTTGCGGAATCGCCCACCCGCCAGGCGTCTCGCTCGATGGGCTCGATCTGTGGCCGCTCCTGACCGGCCAAATGGGAGATAGCGCGCTCGCCGGGCGCACGCTGTTTCTCCAAAGCCATTGGGGGAGCCGGCCGGATCTGTACCGCAATGCCGCCGTAATCCGGGGGGAGTGGAAGCTCGTGAGCAACACCCGGCACACCGGTGCGCTCCGTTCCGGGATACCGCCGTTCGAATTGTTCAACCTGCGTGAGGATCCAAACGAGAAAGTGAACGTGATGGCGGATCACCCGCGCCGGGCAGAAACACTGCAGGTGGCCTACGAGGACTGGTTTTACGCCGTGACAGCGCGCCGGTTCGGCCCCCCGGTGATCGAAATCGGTACGGCAGCGGAACCTGAAGTGGTGTTGACCCAAATGGAGCGATGGGCCGCGCGCACCGACACCTGGAGCCGGCGAGAGGGGGACTGGCGCGTGAAGGTTTCTGCAACCGCAAGGTTTCGGCTGACGCCCGTGCCGAGACCGCGCTCAATTTGGGAGGAATTCACCCTCTGGATTCCTGAGTTGCAGGAACAGCCCTTGGTTCTGACGAAAGCGGAAAGCGTGGAGAGTACTGTGAGAGTCACGTTGGGCCCAGGGGTGTACACCATCCGAGCCACGATGAAATCCGGGGGGAAGATAGCGCCCCTCCACCAACTTTTGATCACATCGGACCACGCAACGCCTCCTTGACAGGTACTACATCGTCGACCCTCACCGCATCTTCGATCGCCGCCGGGAAGCGGCCGGAATAACCCTAAATTCCGCAGTTGAAACGCGGTTTTAGGCGCCGGCGGGCGCGGGATTGGCCGTGGTTGGGCCGTGATCGGGAACAATATATTTCAACTGCGGCGCAGTAGTGCGGATCCACTCGTGCAGGCGGAGATAACCATCGCGCAATTGTTGGGCCCAGCCACCGCTGATAGAGACTTGTAGTTCCTTCTGCCGGCCCGATTGCACGAGTCTGGCGGCGATGAGCAGGAACCAGCGTCGACCGCGTTTGGCCTCAGTATGTTTTTGCGGCACGATGAAGCGCACGAACAGCGTCCACAGGTTGTAAACGACGAGCAGCAGTCGCGCCGCCAGTTCCGTCGTGGCCTTGGACTTGGCGCAGAAGCCACTGAAGCCCCACTGATTTTTGAGTTCGTCGAAGACGTTCTCGGTGTCGGCGCGCTGCCGATAGAGTTCTTGGATCTGCCAGCCGTTCACGGCGTCGGGCAGATTGGTGACGTAGACGGCAAACTCATGTTTGTGCCGATCCCAAAACTCCGCTCGGCCAGCTGCCGGCACCACGCCTTGCAGGGTGCGCGCAAAAATTACGCGCCGGGAGGTTTTCCAGCCGGTCAGTTGGATCCGGCCCTCGGCCATCTGACAGGCCCCGAGGATCGCCGGCCCCTGCCAGTCGCTTTCCTTGATCCGATGCAAGGCCGACCGCACGAGATTCGTCAGCTTGAGCTTGAAGAGGAACTTCGGGCGACCGGGCGCCCCTTCATGCCAGCTCATGATCGCATCGTGGCCGAAGCCCAGATCGCCGCGGTTGAGCTCCACCCGCCGATCGCCGAGCCAGCGCTCGGCATCCGCCATCGCCTCTTGCCACTGGCTCGCGCTCACGGTGTCACCGGAGCGGAACCGGTAGACCGGGCACAGCCGCGTCCGCGCGACCACGGCGAGCAGCGGATGAAAACTGCGGCGGTCAGGCTTGCCGGGATTGTAGCCCATCTCCGCGCCCTCTTGGTGCCCATACTTCGGCTGCACCGTCGAATCCCAATCCAGGATGATCGGATCAGGCAACGCGCCCCACATCGGCTTCGCGTGCCGCGCGATCCACTCGGCTCCGAGCACCGGATCCACCGACTTAAAGAATCGCCGCACCGTATCATCGCCGACGACCGACTCCATCCCGAACAGCTCCGGAATCGTCGGATCCTCGCGCAACCGCTCAATGCGAGAGAAGCGGCGGCCATCGGTGAGCGCCGTCAACATGAACGATTGGAGCACATCGTAGACCGGCGCGGCGTTCGGGCTCGTCCGCTGCACCGGACAATCGGCCGCCAGCGTATCTATAATCCCTATATGCTTTGTATAGGCGGCCCATGGCAACAGCCCGCCAAACGGCGTCAGCGCATCGTTCGTCACCGCCAGCCGCACCCGTCCGCCGGGTGTGGCGAAGCTAAAACCCCCTTCACCCAGCGGGTGAATCGCCTCCGTCGTCTTGGTCTGGGCCATAGACCCACATCTCAGCACTTTCCGTGAAAAACCAAACCCTCAACTGCGGAATCTAGGTTGACTGGACTGCCGGGCAGATGCAGTTCAAGGTATGAGTCCGGCCGTGGACCTCATTCCGGCAATGACGGCGGTGTGATAGTGTAGCCGGGATGAAACCCGGTGTGGCGGTGGAGGCGTTGGAGTTGGCGAAAGAAGACGGCGGTGGCCGGCGACTGGCGGACGGGCGTGAGCGAAAGCGGCTGTTGACGGCGTTCGACGCGAGCGGCCTGACGCAGCGCGTGTTCGCCCGGCAGGAAGGAATAAACTACTTCACGTTCGCGGGCTGGCTGCGGCAGCGGCGGTTGAAGAGTGGGCAACTGGGGGTGACGTTGCGGGCGAAGACGCCGGCGTTCGTAGAAGTGAACCTGCCGAAGACGGCGTTCGCGGTGGAGGTGGTGATGCCGGGCGGATTGATCGTGCGCGCGAGCCGGACCGAGGACGCCGTGGCGTGCGTGAAGGGGCTGCGCTGATGTTGGCGTTCCCCAGTTCGTGGCGGATCTACCTGGCCGTCGAGCCGGTGGACATGCGCAAGCAC
Source organism: Opitutaceae bacterium (assembly GCA_040381375.1). GTDB lineage: Bacteria > Verrucomicrobiota > Verrucomicrobiia > Opitutales > Opitutaceae > ER46. The sequence continues at coordinate 7,141 of JBEIHL010000026.1, read as the reverse complement.
TTTGACGGCTTGTGGGCGGAGGTGGAGCATCGTCTGGGAGAGGATCCGCGGCAGGGGGCGCTGTTCGTCTTCGCGAACAAGGATCGGAACCGGCTGAAGATGCTCTATTGGGATGGTTCGGGCGTGTGGGTGCTGGCGAAACGACTGGAGAAGGGTCGGTTCACCTGGCCGGTGGGCAGCGACCGCCGGAAGCTCTCGCTCACGACCGAATCGTTGACGATGTTGATCAGTGGAATCGACCTGAAGGACGGCTGCCGCAAGGCGTGGTATGAGCGCTGAGTGGCACGGAACCAGCTGTATCCGATGCGTAGATACAGAATGCTGTCACCGGCCAGGTGAAAACCAGCCACGACGGGCCGGGCCAAAACCGGCCACCTTGAGAGAGGTGTGGTCATGAAAGATTGAAGAGGAAGGACAAGGTCGAATTGAGGCAGAGCGGGAGGGCGGAATGGTTTTCCCTCGAAGCCATCAAGGAGGTGCGGGAAAGGATGAGGCCGATGCCGGCGAGTCGCGGAGCGCGAGACCGGCGGTTAGGAGGCTTTGGCGGCGGCGGCGGGTTTGGTTTTGGCGATGGCGGTGTCCTTGAGGCGGTAGCTCTCGCCGGTGATGGCGATGACGGTGGCGTGGTGGAGGAAGCGGTCGAGGACGGCGCCGGCGGTCGGCACGTCCTGGAGGAGTTTGCCCCAGTCCTCGAGTGGCCGGTTGCTGGTCATGATCGTGGAGCGGGTTTCGTAGCGGCGCATGATGACCTCCAGCAGATACTCACCGGCGTGTTTGGGCAGGGCGCGAAGGCCCATGTCATCAATGATGACCAGGTCGGGTTTGATATAGCGTTGGAGCACCCGGTCACGCTGTTGCAGGGCATCGTCGGCGAGGAAATCGCGGACGAGGTCGAAGATGGAGCGGTAACAGACGACGAAGCCCTGTTTGATCGCCTCGTAGCCGATGGCTTGGGCGAGCATCGTCTTGCCGACGCCGGGCGGGCCGATGAACAAGGCGTCGGTCTTGGCGCGGATGAAGTGGCAGGCCGCCAGTTCGTAGATCTGTTTCTTCGAGATCGAGGGATTGAAGCGCCAGTCGAAGTCATCGAGCGGCTTCAAGGTGCGGAAGTCGGCGACTTTGACCCGGCGCTGAATCTGGCGCTGCTGACGCACGTTAACCTCGTCCTGCAGGACGAGAGTCAAAAACTCCTCGTGGGCGAGGCGATTGGCGGTGGCTTCCTGGAGGCGGACGGGCAGCGTGTCGCGCAGTCCGGAAAGCCGCAGGTCGTGGAGCAGGGTATGGAGTTGGTTCATGAATCAAAGTTGGTAATGCCGCAGGTCGCGGATGAGCGGATGGGCCTGCAAAAAGTCGACCTGCACGACTTGCTCGCCGAACTGGAGAAGCCGGCGCACTTCGCGCAGGCGCCAGAGTCCGAGATGCACGGCGCGAGCGCAGGCGTGCTCGAGATCGGCAATCGGATGTTCGCGGGCGAGCGCCAGCAGGCCCTGCATCGTGCGGAGCGCCTCAGGCCCGCGCTGCGCCATCAAGCCCTGGGCCCACGCGCCGCATTGGGCACCGAGCAACGCGCAGCGTTCGAGCATGTAGTCGGCCCCGCGTTCGATGATGACGCGCTTGTGGCTGTGGATATGAGCGTCGTCGGTGGCGAAGCGTCCGGGTTCGGTGCGCACATGCACCGCGATGGGGGCGAAGCGCTGGTTGTAGATCCGAATCAGCCGCGTCTCGGCGCGGACCCAAACATCACAGCCGACATGCTCGGGTGGCACCGAGTAATAGGATCTTTGATACGCGACGTGACCGTCGCGATGGACTTTACGCGGCGCCTCCTCGAACGAGGGAAACAGCGACGCGGGCAGCGGCCGCAGCTTTGGCTGCTCGGCCTGCAAGAAGAAGGTGCCGACCTGCTGGCGAATCGTGCCGTGGAGGCGAGTGTCGGCGACGGTGCGTTCCCACTCGGACAGGAACGTGTTTTGCGCGGCCAGACTGGCAAACTCGCGACCCTTGAGCGCGTTCGCCTGGGCGTATTTTACGCCGGCTTCGATTTTTCCTTTGTGCCGTGGCATCCCCGGCTTGGTCGGCAGGAGCGTGGTGCCGTAATGCTCGCAAAACGCGCGCAGCTTCGGATTGAGCTCGGGATCGAACCAATCGGGCTGCAGTACCGCCGCCTTCAAGTTATCGGGGACGAGCGTGGCGGTGACACCATTGAAGTGACGGAACGCGTTTTCCAGACAGCGGATCACGGTCTCGGTGTTCTGCCGCCAGACGACCTCGCTGTAGGCCTTGCGCGAATGGCTGAGCACAGCGCGAAACAAGTGCGGCCGCCGCCGGCGCCGGCCGTCCTCTTTGATCCACGCGCCGCAGCCAAAGTCGATCTGCAGCTCGTCGCCCGGCGCGCACTCCATCCGCCGGAAGGGCAACTCCGCAGTCCCCGCCAGCGTCCGCACAAACCGCTTCACCGATCCGTAGGCACCCTTGAAACCGTGTTCGCGAACCAAGTCTTGGTAAATGCGTTGCGCGGAAAGTCCCGCCTGCAGCGCGGTCTCAATCTGCAACGCGAAGGGCGCGCAGAAGCTCGGCGGCCCGGGCCGAACGCCGAGGGCCGGGTTACTGGCTGGTTTTGAATCCTGACCACCTGCGGAGCCGATGGCCGGGTTCGTGGCTGGTTTTGCCGGCGGTCCGGCGTCCACCGCGGATCCGAGGGCGAGGTTGCTGGCTGGTTTTGACTCCATTCCCGCCCCTGAGCCGAGGGCCGGGTTGGTGGCTGGTTTTGCCGCCGCCAGCTTCACGTAGCGCGTAACGGTCTCGCGATCCAGTTCCAGCTCCCGGGAAATCCGGCGCTGAGACCAGCCGCGGGCTAAGAGGGCAATAATCGATTGTTGGGTGCTCACTTTGAGTTGGTTCATTACACCGCCCGGCGAAGCAATCTTCGCCGACGGCGTAAACTAACCTCTCAAAGTGGCTGGTTTTGACCCGGCCCGTGCTGGCTGGTTTTGCCCGGCCGGTGACACGGATCGTCACGCGTGCGCGAACAGGGGGTTTGGCCGTAACATGTAAGGGGCGGCCGGATTGGGTCAGTCCGCTGATTGCAATGTCCGCCAAAGCGAGAGCCAACCGCGTTGAGCTGATGATCAGCACTGATCCACAAAGAAAGCGGCCACTTGACGCCCAAGGGACGGGCTCCATCGTTTCAGCATGAGCATCCTTCGAGTGAAGCAGACTCTCTCTCGAATGTCGCAGCGGGAGCGGCAGGAGATTCAGCTCTACTTGCTTCGCCTGAAGCGTGAAACTCCGACTTGGAAGCGCGCGACAGCGAAGCGAATCCGCGAGATGCAGGCCGGAAAGTTCACGACGCTCGAGCAGTTGGAGGCGCGACTCGATCACAAGTGAGATGCGTTACCGACCCGTCTTTTCAGACGCCGCGGTCTCGTTTTTCGCCACCCGGTCGCGGCGTCGGCAGGTAAAGCTCCTCGACCGAGCGAGAGAACTCGCTGACGATCCCTTCGTCGTTCCGGATCTCCGACGGGTCGATGACGATGGCAGGGAGATCGGCGATATCCTGATCGATGATTTTCTCATTAGCTACTGGGTCGATCATCCGGCAAAGCTCGTAATGATCGTTGAGATTGAAGACGCATCCTGAGCAAAGACACCCCACCAAGCGTCAAAGCCACGCCGAGCGGCCGTCGGACCGGCGCAGTCACAACCCGACTGGAACAGGAAAGGGCCGCCCGACAGGGTCAGTCCGTGATTCGTTAGTCCCTGCCCACCACGCATGGCCCCGCGGCCAGTATCAATTCACGGACTGACCCCGCCGAACGGCACCGCTTGCGTATGCGCGCCGGCGAGGCCGGGTAAACCCCTCCCGGATCCGATCTCCCTGAAAATCCAGTTTCCTATCGGTGGATTTCGGAGCTCTGGCTCCACGGCCGCTATGACCGGAATAGTTTCGCGAGCGGCATTCTTCTGTTTTCTCCGCGCCTCGGCGTCTCCGCGCGATGAATCAGCTTAAACTAGCGCCATTCGGACTGATCCCGCTCATCGGAGTTCGACGTTGAAGATCGCGAACGCGAGGACTCTGCCGCCATCGCCCGGGGCTTCGTGAATCCCGGGAATGTCCTTGGAAAACTTCAGTCGAGCGAGGCCCGTCGGCGGCACGACGTCTGTCAATTCGAAGGGGACATGCTCACCGGCGACCGTCCCCTGCCAGAGTGTGCGCCCGGCCGCTGTTACAGTCACGCTCCGTGATGGTCCAACCCCGCACCCGCCCCACCACGGCTAGCAGGACCCCGAGCGCGGCCGCGGCAAAAGCCACCGAGATTAGCGCGGCGGCCGCGGGGGATGCCGCTCCGCCCCACGCCCAGGGCCGCGCCACCGCCGCCGGCAGCAGTCACGGGCAGTCGGGGTGCGTCCAACTGATCGCCGGCTCCGCGAGCAGCGCCGGCCACTCCATACCCGCGCGCAGCATCAGGCGTGCATGCAGGTTCCAGATCGCCCAGCCGTCCCAGCCACCGTAAGGCTCCGCTTGATGCGCCCGCCAGGCGCGTACTCCGGCCACCCACACCGCCTGCGCCAGCACCGAGGCCAGCAGCCACTGTCGCCACGACGCCGGCGGCGCCGGGGGTGCTGAAGCTCGATCGACGCCGGCCCCGCGCCGCCCTACCCGCCACGCCAGCGCCACACCCGCCACCAGTTCGGCCGCGCCGCTCAGCCGCGCGGGGCGCGGAGTGACCGGGGAGGCGAAAAAGAAACCGGTGCTCGTCACTCCCAGTCCCACGAGAAGGCCGAGCGACACGATCAGGAGTCGGTCGCCCGGCCGCGGTACGCCGACCGGCCGGAAGGCGGCGACGATGAGCCCGCCGAGCAGCCAGGCACAGAGCAACGCGGCGATGGCCCCGAAACTCATCGCGCAGTCCGGCGGAGCAGCAGCACGCCGCCGCCGCAGTCCTCGACCACCGCGTAGCCGGCCGGCAGACGTTCCGCCGGAAGGGTGCGGTGCAGATTCGCTATCACCCAGGCGCACCGGTCCGGCCCAGCATCGAGAATCCAGGGCTAGACGACGAATTGCGACAGGAAGTACTGCTCCATCACCGCCGTATTGGCCCGCATCGCCGCCGGGGGCAGGTCGCCCACATAGCCGACCGGGCCACGCACGTCGTGCGCGCGCAGCGCGGTGACGACGGCCGCGAAGCGGCGTTCGTGACGCAGGACATTGTTCGTGGGCTCGGCCGACGGCTCCCGGGAGGGCGGCGGGGTCCGGTGTGCCGTATGGGCAACGTTGATACCTCAGCACACCACGAGCGCCAGCGGGGCCGTTGTCAGCCAGAGTCTCATCCGCCTTGAGGGCTCACTTCAGTTCCACGCCATAAACGGCGAAACCCAGGGCCCGCGCGTCAGCGTGATCGTTCTCGCGCACGGGCGCAGCGTCGGAACGCAACTCGAGCACGTGCCGGCCGTGCGCCGCAGGCGTCGCCGCAAACTCGATCCAGGCAGGCCGCTCGCCGACTTCTCCGCGCCACACGCTGGCGCCCGCGACGCGAACTTCGATGGCGCGCGGAGTGATGGCCCGGATCTTCACACGCACCTGCAGGGGCATGGTGTCGCGCGGGGCCGTTTCCACGATCAGCTTCGCTTCGCGACCGCTCCAAGCCCAGGCGTGGCGACCGTCCCGTTCGACGCCGAACCAGCCGGCATCGAGCCGCGCCACGTAGGCGCCGGCCGTGAAACGTCCCGCCGCGAGTTCGCGGGGGGCGTCGGGCACATGCCAGAGGGCGAGCACGCCACTGAAAACGGTCAGTCCGCCCCCGAGGAGCCAACCCCAGCCGGCCTGTGTCCGCACCGCGAGTACGGCAAACGCCACGCCCATCGGCAGGAGGACCCGCGTGGCCGCCCCGGGATGTCCCTCCCACACGGCGGTGCCGAGCATCACCATCATCGCCACTCCGGCCAGGCCCATCCGCCACCAGGCGTCCCCGGGCCGGCGGTGGCGCAGCAGGAACGCGGCCTGCGCGGTCAACCCGATGAGCGCGAGCAGGGTCGTGGTCGTGAGCCAGCGAAAATCGGGATGCCGGGCGAAGTCCGCGATCGTTTCGCCCCACTTCTCGACCCAGCCGATGACCGGCCAACTGAAATTACCCAGACCCTGCGCCGCTGGTCCGGCCTGCCAGCGCACATAGCCCATCCAGGCGGCGAGCGGCAGCGCCACCACCACGCTCCGAGCGACGTTGGCGCCCCAGGCGCGCGGCGAGTTCCAGGGTTCGCGCCAGAGGGCGGCGACGCCCGCCAGCGCGGTCTCCCGCGCCAGGCCGGCGGTCGCGAGCAGCCCGATCGCTCCGCCACCGCGACGGCGTTCGCCCAACGCGAGCGCGGCGGTGACGAGCGTCGCGGCCAAAAGGTCGGTCAGCGCCAGTCGCACGGCGTGTAGCGCACCGGCGGAAAACAGCACGCCACCCCAGGCGATCAGACCGCGCGCATCGGTCACGGGCAGCACGCGCCAGAGCAGGACGGCCAGCACCAGCCACACCGCGAGGTTGGGGGCGGCATACGTCGAGGCGATGCGCGCCGGATCGCCCGCGGAGAAAAGCCAGGCCAGCGCGCTGCCGAGGATGCGCCGCGCGCGGTAGGGCACATTGCCCAGCGCGGGCTGCAGCTCCGGCGAATCGAGCAGCGGGTGAAACGCGATCTGCACGTAGGCGGCTCCGTCGTAGCCGTTGAAACCTTCGTAGGTGAAGACCGGATACTCCCGGACCTCGCGCACGCCGGACGCGGCATCGGCGGCGTCGAGCTGCACGAATTTCGTGAAGCCGTAGTACGGGTGCCAGAAGCGCCCGGCGAGGGCCGCGAAGGCGGCGACGGCTAGGACACCGCTCAGGAGGAGAAGACGCGGGCGCCAGGGGGAGGCAATCGCGTTCACGTGCGGTTTCCTTCCTTCCCTGGGAGCGCGGGGGGCCCCCGGCCGCGGGGGGGGACTGGGGGGGGGGGGGGGGGCGCGCCCCCGGGGGGCACCCGGGGGGGGGGGGGGGGGGGGGGGGGCCGCCCCCCCCCCGCCGGGGGTGTGTGCGCGTTTTGTGTGTGTGTGTGTGTGTGTGTGTGTGTGTGTGTGTGTGTGTGTGTGTGTGTGTGTGTGTGTGTGTGTTTTTGCTGT
>JBEIHL010000025.1:0-11912 GCA_040381375.1 Opitutaceae bacterium | reverse complement strand
GTGACGGTCGATGCGATCGATCCGTCCCCGCACGACCAATCCCCCGAGCTCGAGCGTAAACGCCGATTCGATGCGCTCGATCCGCCAGCCGCCCGCCCGCTCCCTCGCCTGCACCACCGCCACCTTGCCCAGGCGCTGCCGTGCGGACTCCGCCTGCACGACCAGCGGCAGCGGGAGACTCGTGCCGAAGCGGGCGCGCAGCGCACGCTCGAAGCCGGCCATCAGAAATTCGCGCAGCACGCCCTCATCCGTGCTGTCGCGCATCGCCGCATCGCGGCCCAATTCCTCCAGGGCCGCGTGGCACAAGGTGCCGAAGTCGAACGCGTCCATTTCGTTCTTCGCCGGATCCACCGCCCGCATTTTCAGCACGTGCGCGAGATAGAAACGGAAAGGACACGCGAGCCAGGCGCGCAGACCGGTCACGGGCACCCGCAGGGGTGGCGGTTCGCGCCTGGGCCTGAGCCGCCAGGCGCGGGTCCACGCCAGGTTCGGCCGCAATGCCTCCACGGGGCGGAACACGTGGCTGATTCGGGCCGGCAGAGCCGCATCCGCACAGGCCAGCAGCAGGCGCGACGGCCGCAGCGGATCCCCGGCCGCAGAGTGTTTGGCAAACAACAACTCCAGCCGGCCGCCGTCGCGCCGCGCAGCCGCGAGCGCCTGCAAGAGATAGGCGTCGCGGGCGTAGCGCGCCGGATTCGTCTTCAAACCAAGCGTCACCCGCAGCGACTCCGGCAAGAACGCATCGCCCACGATCGCATCCGGCACGAGCCCTTCATTCAGCCCCGCGACGATCAGATGCGGGGCATCCTCCCACGGGAGTTCCAGCCAGCCCTGCAGCTCCAGTGCCCCGGTTGCCTTTTCTTCGGACTGGCGGCTGTCGCCGAACAACCGCAGCGCAATGTCCCACCAATCGTTGGCCGCCCAATCCGGAAAAGACTCCCGGGCCGATTCGCACTGCCGCATCACCTCGCGCCAGACTTCGGCGGCGGCCAGCGCCCGGGCATCCTCGGGCAGACTGCGATCGTAACTCCGGCCGCCGAGCAACGCCGTCAGGGCCGCGACGGCGCCGCCAGGAAATTCCTCGCGGACGAGCACCGTGCGCAACTCCTCCATGAGTTCGAGCCCGCGCGCCGCGTGGGTCGCCGCCGGGCGCACGAACCGCCGCGCATCCGCCAGGTCCGCCGGCAGGTGTCCCGCCCGGAGGTCGTCAAGTTCCGCGAGGAAAAGCGCACCGGAAAATCTCGCGCCAAAACGTTCCTGCAGACCGCGGAGAAAATCCGGGCAGCGGGCCAGGGCCGCCACCGCCTCGTACGCCGGGTCCCGGGCCAGCGCCGCGAGGGCGACCAGCAGCGCATGCAGCCGGTGCGTGCGCCAGAGCGCCCCCTCGGGATTATAGTGGGGCAGACCCGCCCGCGTGAGATTGTTCTCGAGCAGCGGCATTACCTCGGGATCGGCCACGCCGAGGGCCACGAGTCCGTCGGTGTCCGCATAGCGCGTGACCAGCCGCACGATCTCCTCGGCCTCGGCCGCGGGATCCGCCTGGAGCCGGACCCTGCGCTCGAACTGCGGCACGTCGAGCTCGCGCCGCGCCCACGACTCCGGCCGGGGACGGCCCGCGCCATCGAATCCCTCCGCCTCCGTTTCGGGCGCGAACACGAGGATCTCGACCGGCACCTGGACCGACCAGGCCGCGAGCACCTCGAGCGCCAGCGGCAGCGGATCGGCCACGGCCCGCACCGCGACCCGCCGCACGCCCGCGGGAAGTGCCGGCGACCGGGCAAAATCCCGCCGGGCCGCATGCGGTTCCCGTCGCCCCCGCGCCGCGAGCAGCTCGGCCTGTTGCCGCTCCAGCGCGGCGAGTTGGAGCCAGCGCGCGCCTTCGGCAAACTCCGGACCCGCGGCCCCCGCCACTTGCCCGAAAGCGAGGCCGCCCTCGGTGAGCTGCGTCTGCAACCGGAAGAGCTGTTCCGCCTGACTCCACGCCCACCCCGCGTCCCGTCGCGGCGGCGCCACCGGAAACACCTCCGCCACCGTATCCAGTTCCACGTTACGCAGGACCTCCGCCCACGCGAGCAGCGCCTCGAGGCGCGACGCCACGTCAGGCCCGCCCGCCCCCTGGGCCAGCAGGGCGTCAGGCGTGACGGCCCGAGGTGGAAACACCGCGGAACCGCGCCCGCCCGCAAACTCCGCGAGCGCCTCGCGCAACCGCCGCGCCGCTTGCTGCGTCGGCACCACCACCATCAGTTCGGAAAGGTCGAGGGGGCCGGTACCGCTCCAATCCCGCGCCAGCCACGCCGCGACCTGCGGCAGCCACGGCCGATCCCAAGTCAGGAAGTGGCGGTGGAAACGGGCGGCGAACGGCATGCACACGCATGATGAGCGCTCCCTTTGGAAGCCGGCAAGGCTGGGGGGAGCCTCGGATTCGGAGATCTTTCCCCTTCCGGGAGGGCGAGCGCCCCCGGCCGCAAGGTTCCCCCGTTCAACCCGATGAAAAAAAACCCCGCTCGCACAATGCGGGCGGGGTAAGGGGGAAGGGAGGCGGCCGGAGCCGTCCGGGCTGGAAACTACTTCGCGGCGAAGACCTTCGCAGCGTGCGCCTTGGCGCGGGAAGCGGCGTTCCGATGGACGACGCCCGACTTAACGGCCTTGTCCATCGCCGAAACGTAGGCAGCGGCGGCCGTCTTGCTGGCAGCGACGTCCTTCGCGGCGAGGAGCGAGTCGAGCCGCTTGCGCAGGGTCTTGAGGCGCGTTTTCACCCCGCGGTTGCGTTCGGTGAGGCGCACGGACTTGCGCGCGGCTTTGATGGCAGATTTCGTGTTGGCCATGGCGTTCGAAAGATTAGAGCTGGCCAAAGACTCAAACGCACCCCTCCGAGTCAAGGGTTTTGTCGAAACGTTAGATCCAGATGGAGCGCCGGTCAGGGCGAGAGCCGCAATCCGACCCGTTAAATTTCGTCCAACGCTGGGCCGGGCCGGGAATCGCGTTGCCGCTCGCTCCACTGCCTCGGGTTCCTGCGCGCCGAACCGGTTTGCGCTCGTCAGCCCCTCGCCGCGGTCCGAGGTTGCCCGCTTCGCCGCACCATGACCGTCGCCGCCCGTCCGCCCATTCGCGTTCTTCTGATCGACGACAGCGAAATCTTCCGCCGGGGCGTAAGCGCCGTCTTCGCCACGTCGGCCGAACCGCCAATTCACGTCGTCGGCGAAGCCGGCAGCGTCGCCGGCGGGGTTGCGGACTGCATGCGTCTGAAACCCCAGGTCGTGTTGCTCGACGTCCGCCTGCCCGATGGCGACGGCTTCAACGCCTGCCGGCAAATCCTCGCGCAGCGGCCCGAAACGCGCGTCGTGATGCTGACCGCGCACGCGAATGATGAACTCATCTACGACGCCGTCACGGCCGGCGCCCACGGCTACCTGAAAAAGGAAATCGCGGCGCTGAGCCTGATCCACGCGGTCCGCGACGTGGCGTCCGGCCGTTCCATTCTAGATCCGGACGCGACAACCCGCGTGCTGCGTTTGCTCCGCCGGGGAAACGCAGGCGCCACCGGGCCGGATCTGGCCGTCCTTTCCGGCCAGGAACGCCGGGTGTTGAGCCTGGTCGCCGAGGGACTCACGAACAAGCAGGCCGGGGCGAAGCTCGGCTTGAGTGAAAACACGGTAAAGAACTACCTCGTGAACGTATTCGAGAAGCTGCAAGTGAAGCGCCGGGCCCACGCGGCCGCGATCTACATCCAGCAGTCGGCAGCAGCGCTGCCACCCCCCCGAAATCGCTAGGCGCCGGACGGAGTTCCACGGAAAATCGGACCGGTCTCACCGCCCGATCGCCTTCGCCCCGGGCGCGGGCGAAAGCAGGTACGTGCGATTGGGCCTGGCCTTGCTAGGTCTGAAATGAGGGTCCGTCCGTCCCTCAAGTAGGGTCATGGCTGAACCGATAGCCCTCGCCAATGACCTCTTCGGCGGAACCTTTGCGCGCCTTGTATAAGGGCCAACAACGGCTCGCGAGCAACGCCAGCCTGCGCAGCTCCACGGCGCAGATCACTCACGAGACGGTCGACGCGTCGTACTCCTATCTCTTCCCGCATTACACCGCCCTCGACGGGAGCGTGAATCTCGCAACCGATCCGGCACCGCTGGCGCAGGACTTCGATTCGGCCACCGACATTTTCGACCGCCGGGTGGCGCACGGGGACTGCCTCGTCCTCGTGACGAAGACGTCCCAATTTCGCTCGAGCGAAATCCGGCAGATCCGGATCTACTACCGCATCACCGCCAGCCAGGCCGAGGTGAACGCCGACGCCCCCCTCCGCTACTATGAAACCGCCAACTGGGGCGAGGGCACCTCGGGGGCGTCCAATGGCCATCCGCTTTCCGGCCTGGCGGCCGAACTGAACGCGATCGTCCTGAGCCCCAATCCCACCCTGACCGGCAGCAAGCTGATCAACGCCCGCAGTCAGGGCCGCCGCGTGCCGTCCCCTTATACCGGATACACCGCGGGCGACGCCTATCCCATGTTCTCCACGGAGTCCGCGACCCAAACCTCCACGAACGGATTCATCTCGATCAATATAGAGTTCATCAACGGGTCGACGCAGAACGATCTCCTGTCCACCAGCAGCTTCAACTACACCGTATCGTAGCGGAGGTAGCATGGAAGAAACCAACTTACCTCGTCGCCGCCGGGGCTCCATCATCATTACGGTCGCCTTCCTGACCGCGGTGATGGCACTCCTGACCGCTAGCATCCTGGGTTTCTCGCTCAGCGAGCGCCGTCAACACGGAGGTCTCCACCGCCCTCGTCGTCGGGATCGTACCGAGCCACCACAATCCCGTCGGCCTCCCCGACTTTCCTCCGACGAGCGGCGTCTCCGGAAGAGGCGTCGTCGTCTCGGCGGGCACTCTGGCGCGCAACGGCAACAACGTGAACCGCGGCGGCGCAAACAACTTTCCCCGGCTGCTGGACAACTGGTCCGGCATCTCCCTCTACATCCGCGGCTCGTTGTGCGGCCTTTTCGAGAGCCGGGTTGCCATGGAGCCATTCACCCACAGTCGCTGCTATCGTGCGCCCGGCCGCTTCTGGGGCCCGCACCACAGCGTCAGCGAGGCCAACCATGACGTCCCACTCGAGCCCATCATGCTCAACGCCACGCGCCTCGGGTTCCGCCAATTGAACGCCTCCCTATATGATGCGCGCAAGACCGGCATCGAGAGTCTCACCGCCATTCCGTAATCCCAGCGTAAAAATGCTCCCAAGCCCGGACCCACCGACCCATTTCGGTGGCGCCCATCTGAAAGCTAAATTGTATATAACGACACGCAATTGCATCATGGCATCCGACGCTGCATCCTTGGTAACTTTCCCGCTCCGCGCGGGTCGCCGTCGAGGCCTCACCCTCGTCGAGGTCATGGTCGCCCTCGTGCTGATGGCCGCGGTCATGGCGGGCTTTATCGCCACGTTCATCCAATCGCGGCGCGTCACGGAATCCAACGTCCTCCACGCCGCCGCGACCAGCATGGTCTACGGAATCATCGAGCAGATCAAACAGCTCGACTACACCACGCTGCCGAACTACGAAACCGATCCATTCGCTCCGGTGGCCGTTACGCCGCCCTACATGCGCGTGCGGATCAACCAGTCGACGGTCGTCTGGCTGCGATGCGTACACACCGCCGCGCCGGACGTGCCGGTGGCGCCGACCACGACACCTGAACCGAGCGCCACGGCCGCGAGTGTGGGTGCGATCGAGAATTTCATCGGGTCCATTCCCCTCTCAACCGTCACAGGTACGACCGCCCAGCAGATCAATTTGGATATCTGGGTTTGGATCGATGAGATCCCGGACGCGGCGAACGACGTGTCTGAAGTCAAGAAGGTCACCGTTGTCTATACCTACAGCTTTATCGATGGCCAGACCACTCGTACGATCCGAGACCGCGAAGTATTCCTGCGCACCCGCTTCGACCAATGAACTTTACATCCAGGCCTCACCGCCGCCCGGCGGGTTTTACGCTGGTCGAAATCCTGATCAGCCTGACGGTCTTCGGCACCGTCATGTCAATGTGCATGGGCACGTTCCTCTTCGGTCTCCGCGCCTCGTACATGGACACCCAGCGGCTCGCGACCAACGCGAGCCTGCGCAGTTTCATGGCGCAGATCTCGAAGGAGACGCTCGATGCCTCCTATTTTTATGTGTTGCCGTACTACACGAAGTTGGACGGCAACGTGGACCTCGCCGCCGACCCCGCCGCGATGTCGCAGATCGAGAACGCGGCCGACGACGACTACGACAAGTGGATCGGTCAGGGAGACTGCCTCGTGCTGGTCACGATGACTTCAGTCCATCGCACGACGGACATCCGCCAGATTCGAATCTACTATCGCGTCACGACCAACCAGGCGTCGGTCAACGCCGAGGCGCCGATCCGCTATTACGAGACCGCCGACTGGGGTGAGGGTTCGGCCGGAGCCTCGAACGGCCACACGAACCTCACCACCGAACTCAACGCGATCAATCTCAACAGCGACCCGCTCATCTCCGACTCCCGGCTGCTCAACGCCCGCACGATCGGACGCCGGGTGCCCGCACCCTACACACCGTACAGCGCCGGGGATCGGTATCCGGTCTTCGCCTCGGAATCGCCCAACTCCACCCCGACGAACGGATTCGTTTCCATCAACATGGAGTTCATCAACGGAAGCACCGTCAACCAACTGCTCTCGAGCAGCAGTTTCAACTACACGATTTCTCCACGCCGATAACGCCATGAAACCCACTCCGACTCGCACCAACTCGCGCCGGGCCTCGGCCTTGATCACGGTGGTAGTTTTGACCGCGATCATGGCCGTCACCACCGGCTCCATGCTTCGCTATACGCTCACCGAGCGTCGCGGCAATGAACGCAACCGCGTCGTCCTCCGCGCAAAGAACATGTCCGAGAGTATCTCCGTCTACGTTGCGGAGCAGATCACGACGAAACTCTACCGCCTGCGCAGTGCCAGTCCGATCGGCTTCACGACAGGCGCCAACGCGATCGACATGCCGCCCCTCGATTTCCTGCAGGCGGCGGATCCGACGTACGTGTCCGGAGCGAACATGGAGGCGCGGGCGGGGCTGACGGGCGCCACGGGGCTGGTTTTCATCGACCCCGCCACTGAGCCCTCCAATCCCAATGCCGGCCTGCAGGTCAACACCGCCGCCGTGCCGATCATCGCCAAGGCGACCGCCCGCCACACCGCGCTCGGCAACATCACCTCCTACAGCCAGCACAATCTCGCGATCGATTTCGTTCCGCTCTTCCAGTTCGCCGTTTTCTACAACATGGACATGGAGATCTGGCCCGGCGCCGACATGATTCTGGCCGGTCCCGTGCACTGTAACGGCGAGCTCAGCGCCCGCAGCTCCACGGGTTTCACCGCCAACGTGCAATTCCTCGAACGCGTTTCGAGCTCCAGGGGATTTTACGCGGAAAGCATCCGCCAGGGCACGTGGATCAACAACCTGGGCGGCACCGACGCCGGCCCGGGCGGCAACGGTCCGCTCCGGTTTCAACATTCCACCACCGGTACGGTGACGGACATCCAGAGCAGCGGCAGCGTGTGGCGGGATCACAAGTACGGGAGCAGCACGGAGACCACCACGACGCAGAACAACTTCAAGGTCTTCGCCACCAACAGCTATGGACTCAACCTGCGCACGAGCGCACATGGCGTGACGCCCCTGGTTCTGCCCGGCGTTTCGAACTACTCGAAGGTCAACCTGCCTTCGACCCCCGAGGACGATCGCGATAACGGCCGCCAGATCATCGCGCGTCCCGCCGCGACCGACACGGCCGGTCTGAGGGAGACGAAGATCTCCCGCAGAGCGGGGCTCTATATCATCGTGAACCCGGACAACGTCAGCCGCACCGGCTACATGCCCGACGGGACGGCCGTGACCATGCGGGCTCGCTCCTACCGCTGCTGGCTCAACACCGTGAACGCCAATCTATCGCACACAATGTACGAGGTCATCCTACCCGGCCAGCCGAGCTACGGCAATCTCAACGCCAACGTCAACAATCTGCCGAACCGCTACACGACCCTGACCTCCATCGGTCACAACCAGGTATTGCGCACGATTCAGGGCGGAAGCCCGGATGACGCGTCAACCGGCTACACGGTGGGCGCGGCTCCGACCATGGCCAGCTTCTCGGACGCCTACTTTTACGATCTCCGCCGCGCGAAGAATAACTCCGGGGCTGGCTCGCAGCTCTCGACCGGCTCGTTCCGCTCGGCGAACCCCTATACGCCGCGACCGATCGTGAAGATCGATCTAGACCTCACCCGGTTCCGCATGGCGGTGGAACGCACGATCTCCGGGACGACGACCAGTTACGTCGCCACCGCCACCACCAGCTCGATCTACAATCCGGCGGCGCCGAACGCGACGAACTGGAGCAGTTCCATCTACAATGCCGCCAGTTCGGCGGCGCCGGCGTCCTATGGCCTGGGTCTGGGCGGCTCCTTCAACACCTTCCCGACATCGACCACGCTCAATGCGCAGGATCCCTATCGCATCTACTTCGCCCCGGCGGATCCGGCCGATGCGCTGATTACCAGCGATCCCGGCCAGTTCGCGGTGGGCTCCACGGATCTGGTGAGCGCGAACTCGCCCAAACCGTGGTTCGATGGCGTCACCATCTACATTCACTCCGTCGACGCCGAGGTGCGCGGCGACACCGACCTCGACGGCAACCCCGACCGGATCGATTCCGCCGTTCGGCTGTGGAACGGACGCGGCCGGGTGGTTTCACTCGACGGCGCAACTTACCCGGGCCGGACGGGCTTCACCTTCGCGACCAACGATGCCGCCTATATCGTGGGCCACTTCAACGCCGACGGCACGATCAACGCGACTTCCACCGACGTGACCAACCCCGGCGGCTACAGCGCTCGCTACCCTGATTCCACTTCGGAAACTCTCTGCTCGGTGATGGCGGATGCGGTGACGATCCTTTCCATGCCGGCCTACACGAATACCACGGCGCCCTACACCCAGACCTCCGGTTGGAGCGACTCGCTCAGCGCCCATCGCGGCAGTTCGTCCAACTGGTCGTCGTCCTGGGCCACCACGCAGCCGAGCTCCAGCAACGCCTCCGACGGCATCAACACCTCCTTCAGTCCGGCGGCCATGCCGAACCAGGGCAACACCGTGGCCGGTTCCGGCGGCGCGCGTACCATCAAGTTCGGTGCGACCGCGACGGAGATCTCCACCTGCCTGCTCGTCGGAATCGTACCGACGAATCACAACGCCAACGGTTTGTCGGACGGCCCGCCGGTCGCAGCAGCCAACGGGCAGGCCAGCGGTGGCGTCCACAATTTCCCCCGCCTCCTGGAGATCTGGGGCAGCGCCGGCCTCTACATCCGCGGCTCCATGGTGGCCATGTTCGAGAGCCGCGTCGCGATGGAACCGTGGAGCCTGCGGGTCTACTCCGCGCCCGGCCGTTTCTGGGGCCTTCATCAGGGCCTGCGCAGCGCCAATCACGACCTGCCACTGGAGCCCATTCTGCTCGGAGCGCGCCGCCAGGGATTCAAGGAAATCACGGCCGCGGAATACAACACGATGAAGACCACCATCGAGGCGCTGCCGAACTGACGGGGCGATTCCCTCCGCCGGGGAGCGCGGCCGCCCTCGGCCGCAGGGATCGACGTTCGGACGCGGCGGACGCGGGCGTCCGCGCTCCCAGGGTCAATTCAGTGCTTCTGTGTCGCGTAGTGCTGGCGGAGCAGGTCCTTGCCGTAGTCGTTGCCGTTGGGCGTGCGCACGACGGAATGGATGTGCTCGCGGGTGACCATGGTTGGATCAGCCGCCAGATGACGCAGGTTCGCCGGCCGCTGGTGATCGAATTCGATCATCACGACCGGACTGTGAATCCGGTAATAGAATACGCTGTCGTCCCCGTCACCCCCGATCCAGGCGAAGTAAGTCCGGTCGAGCTGACTCCGCACCTCGTCCATCTTCACTTGGGCGTGCCCGTCATCCATGTTGCTCACGAACAGTCCGATCAAGCCGAGCAACTGGTCACGCTGCGCCCGCGTCAGGTCAGACGCCGCGACGCCGGCATAGTCGAGGACGATGTTGTCCTTGAAGGCCTGGGCGAGGATGCTGTTGTCCGTCTTGGCCACCTCCAGCACCGCCTTCTTCCGCTGCGCCTCGGTCAGCGAGCGGCGCAGCGCCAGACCGCGGTTCTGTTCGTCCTGGAGGATGGCGATGCCCTTGTACTTGCCCGCCTTCGCGATCACCGGCTCGGAACCCACGAAGACCGGCGACATCACGACTTGGTCGCGCAGCACGAAATAATTGATCGCGAGGTGATGCCCGTCGATCTGCCAGCCCCACGGTTTGTCGGCCGAGGGCTCGCCCATCACCGTGATATGGTACAGCCACTCGCCCAGCTCGACGAAGTCATCCTTCAGCTCCGCCAGCGTGTGGTTCAACTTCATGATGTCCTGCGACAGCTTCAGCCCCTTGGCGCTGAGCGACGCGCGCATCAGGCCGAACGCCGCTGCGCGCTGGGCCTCGGACATCTCGAGAAACGTGACCCCCTGGCGGGGCCAGCGGTGGACGTTCATCCACTTGCGCCACTCGGGGTCGTCGACTGGAAACGTCGTCTTCGCCCGCTGCGCCGGCGAGAGCGCGCCGAGAAACGCCAGCGCCGCCTGGCGTGCGGGTTCGGTGGATACGCCGGTCGACTTGAGCTTGAACAGTCCAGACTCGACGGTGCCGTTGGCCGTGATCCCGCGGAAGGGCTCGGCCATCGCCGCCGCCTCGCGCTCGGCGGGGCCGGGTCCGGCCGCCTTTTTGCTTGGGCTGTTGCGCGTGGAGGGAAAGCAGCGGCAGACCAATGGCCGCGGCGAGAACGAGAGCAGGTACGGTGCGCATCGGGAGGGGGTAAGGCCTCGCTTGTCCCACAACTTCCACCCCTTGTCACCTGCCACTTGTCTCCTGTCACTTTCCACCTGCTCCCCGTCACTTTCTGCCGCTCCGCGGCAGAATCTTGGCTTTGGGGCCGGTAAGCCGGATTCTGTTCCCCCCGAAGAATCGAGGTTCAGTCGTCATTTCTCTCGGGTCAGCTTGCACCGACCCGCCCTGCGGAGCCCCCGAAGGAGCGAAGCAGGGTGCGGCATACCCGTGGCTATGGGACGGGCCGTCCAGCCACCTATTTTGCCTTGCACCGGACGGGGTTTTTCGTGCCGCCCCGCTTGCGCGGAAACGCGGTGGGCTCTTACCCCACCTTTTCACCCTTACCACGTCCTCTCTCGGCAAGCCGAGGGATGACAGGCGGTTTGATTTTCTGTGACACTGTCCGTCGACGCGCCTTGAAACGCGCCGCCCGCACTTGCGGTGAAGCTCGTGCGGCATCCTGCCCTGCGGTGTCCGGACTTTCCTCTCCGAACTTTCCAATACGGGCGCGGCATTACCCGCGCCTTGGGATCAAAGAACTCGGAGCGACGACCAGGCCCCAAAACCAAGAGGGGCACCGTACCGCGATCGTTCAGCGGCGCAAGGAGCGACTGTCGCGGGACGTGAATCAGTCCGAGAGCGGCGACCGCGTCTTGTGGGAGGGGGCTTTACGCCCCGACCCGTCGCGGGCTAAACCCGCTCCCACCGCGCTCAGCCCGGCAGAGGCGCTACCGGCTATGGCTCCGGCCAGTTGAACTGGCGGTGGATGAACTTGAAGGTTTTCACCGCGCGGATCTCGTGGCCGCCGTCGAAGAACTCGATCTCCGTCCGCTCCGGGATCTTGAGCTTGCTGTAGAGGCGGTTCACGCGCGCGTATTCGAACGCCACCCATTCGTCGATGCCGACGCCGTCGGCGTGGCCGCGTTCGACCATGAAAGCGCGGGGGCCCATGAGCGCGGCGAGTTCGAAGTGGCCG
>JBEIHL010000024.1:0-11914 GCA_040381375.1 Opitutaceae bacterium | reverse complement strand
CCGGCCGCAAAGTTTGGAAAAATGCGGCCGGGGACGGCCGCGCTCCCAGCTTCACCACTGCAAGCTTTCCGCGGGCAGTCCGATCTGCTTTGCCGCGCGCGTCGTCCAACTCCACGCTTCGGCACTGGCGCCGGTCCACTTGACCGGCGCCCGCTCGGCGGCCATCGCGGCGGCCTGCGGGATGTCGAGGTAGCGGAGCACGTTCAAGTAGTCGGGCCCCGCCGCATGCGACGCGGGCGGCGCTACCATCTCCACGCCGGCGATGCCGTCGGTGAACAACGAAGAGTACAGAACGTTGACCGCCTGCTGGCGCGCGCCGTGGAGGTGCAAGGGGGCGTTGCCTGCGATCGCGGATTGTCGGAGCGCGGCGACGGCGCGCTGGATATCCCACACGCGCATCCCGTCGAGCGTTTGTCCGAGCAGCATGTAGCGCCGGCGAATTTGGATCTGATCCCGGGCGGTGCCGCTGGTTGCGGTCGGGCCGATGCCGCGCGGGGGCAGGTAGGCGAGCGCGATTTCGCCCCGCTGCACGCGGTCGTGCAGCACCTGCAAGTGCGCGGGCAGGGGAGCGGGCCCCCCGGCGGGGTTGGCCGCACCGGCGAGCACCGTGCCGGGTTCGCCGTGGGTTGCGACGAGTGCGTTCCAATCGGCTTCATCGGCCACGTGCAGGTGAATCGCTTTCGCGTTCTGCGGTGCGCCCCGGGAAAGGACGACGAGCGGCAACCGCACATTGCCCTGGCTCGTGAACTCCCAGGTGGTGAGCTGCACTTCACCGCGCGCGCGTTGCGCTGTCTGGACGGGCTGCAGCGCCTCGGCCGTCGCCGGCCAGCCGCCAAACGCCTTCGTGCGCAGGGCCTGCCGCCACGCCGTCCGTTGCCGTTCCCATTCGGCCCGATCGGCCGGGATCGCGGGCGCCGCGAGCGGGACGAAGGTCTCGTGGATCTTCGTGGTGCGCTGGTCGGTCGGCAGCGTGGTAAAGACCTTGAGCTCGCGCGGCGTGAGCAGCTTCTCGGCGGGAATCGTGATCGGCTTGTCCTCACCCTTGAGAAACCGGTTGAACCAGCGGATCGCGGGCACCTGCAGGTCCTGGGTGTCCTTGTGCGGACCCTCCGTGATCAGCAGGCCGAGTTTGTCGGCGGCGTTATGGAGCTGGTAGATCGCGGCGACGGCGCGGTGGGTGCGCTGGACGCCGTCGAGGGGGAAGATCGTGTCCTTGTCGGTGTTCGAAAACAGCAGCGGCCGGGGCGCGAGCAGGGCGGCGACCTTGGCGTAGTCCCACCGGTAGGTATTCACGGTGAACATACAGTCGCAGTGGCCGGTCACGCAGCCGTCGACGACGTAGTTCCGCAGATCGGTCATGCCCGCGACCGGGACCGCCACTTTCACGCGTTCGTCGAGTGCGGCCGTGATCCAGGTGTAGGCGCCGCCGCCGGAGCGGCCGGTCATGCCGATTTTTTCGCCGTCGACCTCGGGTCGTGACTGCAGGTAGTCGAGGGCCCGAATCGCATTCCAGGCTTCCACGCCGCCGGGCGTGTATCCCCGCGCGTTCCACCACCACATGCCTTCGCGGTGCGTGCCGTGGTGCAGGCCCTCGAGTTCGCCTAGTTGGATCGTATCGATGACGAGGCAGACGTACCCCTGACGGGCGAACCACGCCCCGTGGTGCTGGTAGTGGGCCTTGGCGCCATAGCTGACGCCGTCCTGCTTCACGTTGGCGTGACCGCAGACGTACAGGATCGCGGGCGCCCGGCCCGGCAGATTTTTCGGCACGTAGAGATTGGCTGTCGCGTAGAGCCCGGGGAGCGACTGGAAGTGCACGTTTTCAACGTGGAACTTGTCCTTGTCCACGCGCCCGGTCACGGTGGCCTTGAGATCGGTCTTGGCCGGCAACGGCGAGAGCCCGAGCATTTCCAGCAGCTCTTCGCGATAGGTCGCTCGGCGGGAGGTCCAATCGGAAAGCGTCCGGATGTCGGCAAACGTGCTCTCCGTGACGCGCGTCGTCTCCTCCTCGAAGTAGCGTGCGGTCATGCGATCCGCGGGCGATTCGGCGGCGGAGGCGGAGACGAGCAGGAGGGTGACGAGGGCCACGTATGCGAGGCGGTTCCGGCCTTCCCTGGGAGCGCGGCCGCCCTCGGCCGCATCGATTGAGCAGTGCGGACGAGGACGTCCGGGCTCCCAGGAGGAAAAGCGTCCGGCGAAAGCGATGGGAGAGGCAGCCATGCCGTCGACCGTGGCGGAACCCGGCTCGCCGGCAATGAAATCGCGGCCTGGCCTTGCCTGCGGCGTTTTTTGTTTCAGCCTCTTCTTCGCTTCCGGCGGTCGTCGCAGCCCTGACGTCCCTTCGCGGGAGTGGCCGTGCGATTCCCGCGTACGGCGACCCTATCAACCCCGATACCGTACGAGCCATGGTCACCCTGCTTCCCGCGCGCCAACGTTCGGCGCCTGCTCCTGCCGTCTGCCGTCACGGGCGGATTCCCCTGTTTGCTTTGATCAGCCTATTTCTGGCCGCTTGGCTGCCCATGGCGTCGGCCCAATCCGGCACGGGCACGATCGAAGGCCGCGTGTTCAATGCCGCCACCGGTTCGGCTCTCGTCAACGCCCGCGTCGCGATCGACGGCACCAGCCGCGTGATGATCACGGATGAGCAGGGCGGCTTCCGCTTCACCGGGGTGACTCCCGGCGCGGTGGGGTTGAGCGTGTCCTACCTAGGCCTCGAAGGTCAGAGCGCGACGGTGAACGTCGCCGCGGGCGGCAGCGTCCAGCGCGAGTTTGAACTGCGCCTCGCGGGTCAGGGCCGGGCGGTGGGAGAGACGGTGCAGCTCGATGCCTTCACCGTCGTGGTCGACCGCGAGATGAGTGCGCAGGCCGTCGCGATGAACGAGCAGCGCCACGCGCCCAACATCAAGAACGTGGTGGCGATCGACGAATTCGGCGACCGCGGCAACGAGAACATCGGCGAGTTCCTGCTCTTCCTCCCGGGCGTCTCGATCGCGACGTCCGGCTCCGAGCCCACGACCGTCTCGCTCCGCGGTTTCCCCGGCAACAACACCGGCCTCACCATCGACGGCGGCGAAATCGCGACTTCGTTCGGCGGCAACAGCCGTTCCATGGATCTCCGCGAGATGCCGATGAACAACGTGTCGCGCGTCGAAGTCACCAAGGTCCCCACGCCCGACATGCCCGCGTCCGGCCTCGGTGGCTCGATCAATCTCATCACCCGGAGCGGCTTCGAATCCAAGGCGGCGAAGTTTAGCTACAATGTTTACACCCAGTTCCACAACCGCAATGGCCTTACCTTCGACGGCGGCCCGCGGAACCAGGACGACGACAACTCGCCCGATTTCGTCCAACCGTCGTTCGACTTCAGTTACCAGAAGCCCGTCAACCGGAACCTCGCGATCACCATCGGCGGTTCGCGTACCTGGCGGTTCAAGCCGATGGAGACCGGCACCGAAGACACCGACGAGTCACCGACGTGGGACCAGGTGCGCCTGGTCCAGACATCCAGCCAATGGAACAGCCTGGCGCAGACCTTCAAGACGCTCCAGGGCTCGTTCAGCGTCGACTACCGGCTCAGCCCTACGGACATGATCACCGCCCAGGCTCAGTTTCGCGAGTACGGGCTGTATATCACCCGCAGCGTGCTCGGCTTCGCCTACGGCGCCGGCGCCACGGGCGGCCCGACTTTCACTCAGGGTGCGCCCACCGCCGTCGGCGTCGTCACGATGAACGGCAGCGGCGAGAACGTCGACATCACCACCGAGACCAAGCACTACACGCTGCGCTACCGGCACCGCGGAGAATTGTTGCGCATCGACGCCATGGGGTCCGCCTCCGTCTCGTCCTCCGACCGGCTCGATATCGATTCCGGGATGTTCAATCTCGCGCCCGCCACACTCACCGGCGTTGTCCTGCGCGGCGAGGGCATCCCATCCGACGGCGGCACGATTCCCACGCGTTACAGCGCCACGCGCGCCGGCCAGCCGGTCGATGTGTATGACGGCGCCAACTACACGCTCGGCAATCCCACGACGAATCAGCCCGACTGGAACACGCACAAGTACAACCTGCGCCTCGACGTCGCCCGCGAGTTCAGCGCGAAGATTCCCGTCACCGTCAAGGTGGGTGGCGCGATGGACCGCTACGAAACCGACCAGCGTCGCTTCGCGAAAACCTGGAACTTCCGGCCGAACGGATCGACCCTGGCCGCCGACCGCCTCGCCAGCCGGTTCGACGTCTTCGACGAGGCATTTCTCGCCGAAGCTCCGACCATCTTTGGCCAAAAGGCGCGCTGGATCAGCGGGCAGAAGATGTTCCGGCTCTACCAGCAGAATCCGTCGTGGTTCGTCCTCGACGAGGCCCAGGTCCACCAGGATTTCGTCAACAATTCCCGCAAGCTCAGGGAGACGATCACCTCCGGGTATGTCCGCACCGATGCCCGGCTCATCGACAATCGCCTTTGGGTCATTGCCGGCGTGCGCTACGAACGCACCGACGACAAGGGCGCCGGCCCGCTCAACGACATCACGGCCCAGTACCAGAAGAACGCCAACGGCACGCTCGTCGACAGCAACCCCAACCTGGCCGGGATCCAACGGGTCCTGCTTTCGAACGATCCGCTCGTGCTGCGCAAGCTCCGCTACCAGGAGCGGGCCGCCGTCTCCAAGCGCACGTATGACGGATTTTTCCCGAGCGTGAACGCGTCGTTCAACCTCTCCGAAAATCTTATCCTCCGCGCCGCCTTCGCCAAGACGATCGGGCGACCCAACATCAACTTCATCATCCCGGGCACGTCGATTTCAGAGCCCGACGTCGCCACCCCCACCATCACCGTCAACAATACCGGACTGAAGCCGTGGAGCGCGACCAGTTACGACCTCTCGCTCGAGTCCTACCACATCAAGGACGGATTCGGTTCGATCGGCGTCTTCCGGAAGAGCGTGAAGGATTTCTTCGGGGTAGTCAGTACCGCCGCCACGCCCGCGTTGCTCGAACAGTACGGTCTGGAAAGCGATCCGTCGCTGCTGACCTACCAGATCAACACGCGCACCAACGCCGGTGACGCGGAGATCGACGGCCTCGAGCTCTCGTACCGCCAGTCGCTCACCTTCCTGCCCCACTGGGCCCGTGGCCTGCAGGTGTTCGTGAACTACACGAAGCTCAAGCTCGGCGGCAACAACACGTCCGATTTCTCCGGCTACAATCCGGAGACCATTTCCGGCGGCGTGAATTTTCTCCGCGGGCGCTTCGGCATCAAGACCACGATCAGCATCCTCGATGACGTCCGCACCGGTGCCGTCGCCGCGAGCGCGACCGTTGCGCCGGACACCTTCAACTACCAGGCCGCCCGCACCCGTATCGGCGTCAATGCGACCTACAGCCTGAGCCGCCGCTACGCGCTCTACGCTTCCGTCGTCGATTGGGGCGGGTTCGTGCAGGACCTGCAGCGTTACTCGCCAACGACGCCCGAGTATGCGCGCTCCACCCGCTGGCAGGAACTCGGGTATTACATCAACATCGGCGTGCGCGGGACGTTCTGAGCTCCCTGGGAGCGCCGAGCTCCAGCTCGGCTTCCGGCCAATGACGTCCGGCTTGGCGGACTGAGCCGGGCTGGAGCCCGGCGATCCCAGGGCTACTCCGCGACCTTGAAGTCAGCGAGCGCCCACTTCGGCTTCCGCGCCTCGACGGCGACCTCGTTGAAGGCGTTGATCTCGGCCTCGGAGAACAGCAGGCCGCCGTTCTTTGCACAGCGGGCGGCGGCCTGGGCCTCGAGCTGGCCGGGCAGCATGCAGGCCTCGTTGCCGTGGCCCAGGATGTCCTCGATCACGGCCTTGACGTTGGCGCTCTGCGAGCGGCCCTTGGCGAAGGCGCCGGCGTTCATCGCGTCGGGATGCCAGACTTGGAAGAAGAACGTGCAGGTCCCCTTGTCGTCGCCGACCTTGTCCCAGCGGTTGCGGAGCGTCGGCAGCGAACCGCCGATGAACCCGCTGATGATTTCGTTCATGAGCGCGAGGCCGTAGCCTTTGTGGGCACCGAACGGAATCAGGAACTTCGCCTTGGTCGGGTCGGTCGTCATCTGGCCGTTCTCGTCGACGGCGGCGTTCGGCGGGAGCTGCTTGCCTTCACGCGCGAGCTGCTGGACGCGGCCCATGGCCACGACCGACGTCGCCCAGTCGATCACGATCGGATAGCCGATCGCCTCGGTGGTCGGGAAGCCCCACGAATGCGGATTGGTGCCGAGAGTCGGGAACTTGCCGCCGAACGGCACGACCTCGGCCAGCGCCGCGGTGCAGTTGGTGTAGGCGATGTAGCCGCGCTTCGCGGCGTCCATCACATAGCCGCCGCCCCACAAGTAATGAAAGGCGTTGTCGACCGAAACCATGCCGACGCCATAACGGTCCGCGAGCTTGATGGCCGCCTCGATCGCGGCATAGCCGGTGGCCTGGCCGAGCTTGCGGTTGGCGTTCCAGACCTGGGCGCCGCGGAAACGCGTCTTCACCTTCTCAAGCTTCGCCTTCGGCACACAGCCGCCGGCCGCGGAGCCGAGAAAATGATCGAGATGGAGCGCCTTGAGGGCGTTGTGAGTGCGGATGCCGTGCCGCGAGGCCTCGGCGCAGAAACGCGCGCCGGCGGCGGCTTCGGCGCCGGAGTATCCGCGCTTTTTATACGCGGCTTCGACGAGCGCGTTGTGCTGGGCTTCGGGGACGACGTAGAAGATTTCGGACATGGGAGAGGGAGCGGAGGGTTGGAGCGGCTCAAACGACCTTCTGCACCGGCACTTCCGGGTTTACTTGCGCGAGGGGCTTTTCGCCGCGCATGGCACGGATGAGGTTGGTGACGGCGGCGACGGCCTGGCGCTGCACGCTCTCGGCGGTGCGCGAGCCGATGTGCGGCGTGACGATCGCGTTCGGCAGCTTGAGCAGCGGGTGATCGGCCTTCGGCGGCTCCTCGTCCAGCACGTCGGTGCCGTAGCCGCCGACCTGACCCGACTTGAGCGCTTCGACCATGTCGGCCGTGTGCACGATCTCGCCGCGGGCGCAGTTGAGGATGAGCACGCCCTGCTTCATTTTCGGGAAGGACTTCGCGCTGATCATGTCGCGCGTCTCGGGCGTCAGGTTCGTGTGCAGCGAAATGTAGTCCGAGGCGGCGTAAATTTCGTCGAGCGTCGCGGCGCGTTTCACGTGATTCGCGACGGCGAATTTTTCGTCCCAGTACACATCGAACGCGATCACGTTCATGCCAAACGCGCGGGCGCGGATCGCGACTTCCTTGCCGATGCGGCCGAGGCCGACGATGCCAATGGTCTTCTCGAGCAGCTCGTGGCCGGTCTTGCGTTTCCAACCGCCCGCGCGGGTGGAGTCGGTGTGAAAGAGGAAATTCTTCTCGAGCGCGAGCAGCAGCAGGAAGGTGTGCTCGGCGACCGTGGTGTGATTGACGCCCGGGGTGAAGAGCAGCGGGATGCCGAACTCGGTGCAGGTCTTCACGTCGATCTTGTCGACCCCGATGCCGTACTTCGAAAGGACCTTCAGCTTGGGCCGGGCCTTTTCCAGCACCTGACGCGTGATCATGTCGTCACCGCAGATGTAGCCATCGATGTCACCGACCAGCGCGAGCGTGTCGGCCTCGTTGAGCGGACCGCGGGCGCGGATGACTTCCCAGCCGGTCTCGGCCAGGAGCTTGTGGTGCTCGCCCGGAGTGTCTTGGAACGAGGTGGTCGTGAGGAGGATTTTCGTCATGGCTGCAGGGAGGGGCTTTCTCGCACACGCGTCCCGCGGAGGAAAGCGAAAGTTTGGTGGTGCGTCAGATTCGTACGCACCCGCTGTAGGAGCGGCTTTCCGCCGCGACCGAACGTGAGATCGATGGTTCGGTCGCGGCATAAAGCCGCTCCTACAGTCGGAACGCCGTGGTACAGGGACGCCAATGCCCTTTATCGGATTGAAAACCGAGGCCGGTCATCCATCAGGTGTTTTCAACCATGCCTGCCCACGCCGCCGCCACCCGCGCCCTGCGCCGGAAACTCGGTGCGCGCGTCGTCCTGACTGACGACGCGGCCCTGACGGAGGCGTCGTACGACAGCGCGAAGATCCCCTTCCGGCCCGAGGCGGTCGTGAAGGTGACCGATGAAGCGCAGGTCGGGGTGGTCCTCGTGCTCGCCAATCGCCACGGCATTCCCGTCACCACCCGCGGCCGGGGGACGACGTTGACGGGCGCGGCAACGCCTGTGCACGGCGGTTGGGTGCTCGATCTGCTCGGATTGAACGCGATCGCGGTCGACGATGAGGCCGGCATGGCGCACGTCGGCGCGGGCGCCAAAGTCGGCGATCTCCAGCGGGCGGTGGAGGCCCTGGGCTGGTTCTATCCGCCCGATCCGTCGTCGAAGGAATACTGCACCATCGGCGGCAACATCGCCTGCAACGCCGGCGGCATGCATGGCGGGAAGTATGGCGTCACCCGCGATTTCGTGATCGCGCTGCGCGGCTTCCTCCCCACGGGCGAGTTTGTGCAGTGGGGCACGGCGACGAAGAAATTCTCCGCCGGCTTCAATTTGCGCGATCTGTGGATCGGCAGCGAAGGGATGCTGGGCGTCATCACCGGGGCGGTGCTGAAGCTGATTCCGCTTCCGGCCGAGCGGTGGACGCTGCTGACGTCGTTCAAGGACGAGACGGCCGCGCTGCAGGCGGCGCTGGCGTTGTTTCGGTCGCGCGTGCAGCCGGCGATCTGTGAGTTTCTCGACCGCGAGAGCGTGCTGTGCGCGGAGCGAGCGACGGGCCGGGTGGTGTTTCCCGGTCAATCAGGTCGGCCGGTCATCCTGCTCGAACTCGCCGGCTCGAAGGCCGAACTGCGCGAACAGCGGGCCGCGGTGCTGTCGTGGGCGGGTGAATACGCGACGGCGCACCGCGCCGCGCGCACCCGAGATGAGGCCGAGCAGTTGTGGGCGGTTCGCCGCAAGTGCTCCGGGGCGATGTTCGAGCTCGGCGATGCGAAGCTCAACGAGGACATCGTGGTGCCGATGAAGAACTACGTGAAATTCGCGCAGTTTCTCGCGCGGCTGAAGCGGGAATCGGGGCTGCACATTCCAACCTTCGGTCACCTCGCGGACGGAAATCTCCACGTGAACATCATGTATCACAAGGCGGTCCCGGCGGAGTGCCGCATGGCCGAGCGGACGGTGCAGACCCTGATGGAAACGGTGGTCGCGCTCGGCGGCGCGATCTCCGGCGAGCACGGCATCGGACTCGCGAAGTCACCTTTCCTGCGCCTCCAGCACTCGCCCGCCCAGGTGCGCGCGATGCAGGCGGTGAAGCAGGCGCTCGATCCCCGTGGCGTGCTCAACCCGGGCAAGATGTTTGAGCGGTTCGAAGTGTGGAGGCACCCGCGGCTCGAGGTGAAGCTGCCGTGGGATCACAAGTGAGTATTCCTGGGAGAGCGGCCGTCCCCGGCCGCAGTTCGTGTCATGGCGGCCGGCGACGGCCGCGCTCCCAGGTCATCCCGCCTTGAAACGCCGTCTCGAACAGTTGCTGACCGCCGGTGCCATGGCGGTCGTGGTGTGGTTCTTCCACTGGACCGTCGCAGCCAACAACGGCTTCGCGAACTGGGATGACCTCGATTACTATCAGATGCTGGTGCGCGGCTGGAAAAAGGGGCAGCTCCACCTCGACCATGAACCGTCGCCCGACCTGCTCGCCCTGCCGGACCCGTATGATCCCGCGCTCAACGAGGGGGTGAAGCTGGGCGACGCGACGTTGTATCGGGGGAAGTACTACCTGTATTTCGGTTCGGCGCCGGCCTTGACGGTAATGCTGCCCCACTCGCTCCTGACCGGGCGAACGATGACCATGGGCACGGCGGCGTGCATCTTCGTCACGCTCGCGTTCCTCACCGCCAGTGGACTCTGGATGGCCGTACGACGCCGGTATTTTCCGGCAAGCGCGATCGTGATGGCGCCGCTCGGCGTGCTGCTGCTCGGCTTTGGCACGCACCTGCTGGCGCTGGCGCAGCGGCCGATGATCTGGGAGCTGCCGATCGCGGGCGGGGTGTTTTTCACGTTGCTCGCGGTGGCGGGGTGTTACCGGGCGATCCACGGGCCGCGTCCGCTGCTGGCGATGGCGGCGGCCGGCTTGTGCCTCGGTCTCGCGGTGGGATCACGTCCCACCTGCCTGTTCGCGGCTCCGCTGCTGCTCGGTCCGGTGTGGCTGGCGTGGCGGAATAATCCGCGGGGCCGGGAGTGGCTGCGGCGGGCGGTGGCAGCGATCGTGCCGCTCGGCGCCTGTGGCCTGGCGCTGATGGCGCACAACTATGCGCGTTTCGACAGTCCGTTCGAGTTCGGTCAGAACTACCAACTCTCCGGCGCCTTTGAGGGTCAGCAGACGCATTTCAGCCTGCGGTACTTGGCGCACAATTTCGCTACCTACTTCTTCCACGTGTTCCGGTGGACAGGGGAGTTCCCTTTCGTGCAGACGTACGGTCCGGTTGTTCCGGACATCCCGGGTTACTTCGGCACGGAGGAAGTGAGCGGCCTCGCGGTCACGTTTCCCTTCCTGTGGTTCCTCCTGGCGCTGCCGCTGGCCTGGTGGCGGCGGCAGGGCGCGGAAGTCCGCCCGCTGACCGCGATCGTCGGCAGCCTTGCCGGCGCTGCGCTGCCGGTGACCGGACTGATCCTCTGTTATTTTTCGACCTGTGCCCGATATCAAACGGACTTTGCCGTCGGGCTGGGCCTCCTGGCCCTTGTTGGCGTGCTCGCTTTCGAGCGCTGGGCGCAGCAGGTGCGGTGGGGCTGGTTGCACGTGCCGGCGGTCGCCGGCACCGCGGCGGTGACGCTGGTCTTTGGGTTGCTGATGGGCTTCGATTATCACGGTCGCTCGGTGCAGAGAGGCGCGCCGGAGGTCTGGCAGCGGCTGGATCGGGTGACCTACGAATCGCTGGCCGGCATGGGTCAACACTTCGGCTGGATCAACGGGCCGAGGGTCATCAAGGTGCGGCTCACGGCGCGCCCGGTGGGAACAGTGGAGACGTTCTGGGAAGCAACGGATCCGCAGGCGGGCGAGCGAATCCTGATCGAGCATATCGGCGAACGCCTCATCCGCTTCGGCTTCCGGCGGGGAGACGCGGCCGTCCAGTGGGGCCGCCCGCTGAGCTGGGAGGTGGATCATTCCCACGCCGTCGACATCCAGATGCCGTCACTCTACGCGCCGGGCGATCCGGCCGGCTGGGAGAAAGTCGTCGGCCGATTCGCGTTCCGCGCGCGCACGGCCGTGGCGGTTTGGTTCAGCGGTGGTCGTGCGCTCGGCCTGGTCGCTGAGCCGCTGCCGGATACGGTTCAACCTGGCGGCAGGATGGGCGGTGACTTCAGCGGCGAGGTGCGCAGTCAGCAGATGCGGCTGTTTCGGCCCGATGAATTACAGCCGGCCGGCCTCGTGGCGCCGGAAAAGAAGCGGGGCGGGGTGCTGAGCATGCGCCTGGTGTTGCCGCTGGAACTGCAGGAGTCGGGCGAGCCGATCTTCGCCTCCGGGGCCCATTATCGCTCCACGATCGTGTGCGTTCGCGCCGTGCCCGGAGGCTACCAATTCGTGTTCGAGAACTATGGCGGTGAGACGGTGGAGTCGGAAGTGGTTCCGCTGGCGCCGGGCGGACACCGGGTGGAGCTTGAACTGCCGAACTTCCGGCCTGAGGCATTCGGTGAGGAGCACACCGGGCGGGTCGTTGTCCGCGTCGACGGCCGTGAAGTCCTGCGTTCCTGGCAGGTCGCGTATCCCTCACCGTGGGGCGACGAGGCCTACGGGCGCAATCCGTTCGGCACGACGTGCGCGAACGAATTTCGCGGCTGGCTGCTCGATGCGAAATGGAGCGCGGCGGACGACTGAGCAAGCACCCCACGCTTTCGGATTTTCGTCGGCCGTCCTGGGAGCGCCGAGGG
>JBEIHL010000023.1:0-12055 GCA_040381375.1 Opitutaceae bacterium | reverse complement strand
GCGCGGCCGGTACCTTCTTCGGCTCGGTCACGACCGGAATCAGCATGTGCGGCAGCGAATTGAAGACCTTCAACTCGACCACCTTGGGGTCGACCATGATCAGCCGGAGATCCTTCGGACTCTTCGAATACAGGATCGAGGCGACAATGGAATTGATGCAGACCGATTTGCCCGAGCCCGTCGCACCGGCGATCAGCAGGTGGGGCATTTTGGACAGATCCGAGATGAGGGGCTCGCCCGAGACATCCTTGCCGAGTGCGATCGGGATTTCCGCTTTCAGGCCGGACCAGTCCTCGCTCTCGAGCAACTCGCGCATGCCGACCGGGGTGGGTTTTTGGTTGGGCACTTCGACGCCGACCGCAGCCTTGCCGGGGATGGGGGCGAGGATGCGCACCGACTGGGCGCGCATGCCGAGGGCGATGTTCTTGTCGAGGCCTGCGATCTTCTCCACGCGCACACCGGGTGCCGGGACAATTTCGTAGCGCGTGATCACGGGGCCGACGTGGATCTCGCCCAGCGTCACTTCGACGCCGAATTCGCCGAGGATGCGGAGCAGGTTTTCCGCGTTTTGTCGGTGCTCCTCCTCGCTGTTGCTCGAGTCGGGCCGGACCTGGTCTTTCAGGAGGTTGAGCGGCGGAAATTCGTAGTTGGCGTCCTCGCTTTGGGGCAAGGTGACCTTCGCTGCCTTCTTCGGAGTATCGGGCTTGAAGATATTGAGCGCGACCAATCCGGCGGCACCGACGGCGAGTGCCTTGGGATCGGTGGCGGTCTCGAACGGCGGAGTCTTGGTGCGGCTTGCCGGGGGACGGGCGGAAATCGGCGGTGTCGTCAGGTCGGAGCGAGTACCCGTCGCGGGGGCAGCCGGTTCGGTCCGGGCAGGATCGGTATTTCCCGACTTGCCGTTCTTGCCTTCACCATTGGTCGCGGCGTCCGAGGTTCGCCCGTTGGCGTTGCGGGCGAGGGTATCCTCAGCGCCCTTGGCGACAAACGTCTTCCGCCCGGACGGGCCGACGACCAGCGGTGGCGTGGTGTTGGTCGGCGGCGGTGCCCCGGCGAGAGAAGCAGCGGCGGACTTCTGCTTCGCCCGCGCCTCCTTCTCCCGGAGCCGCGCCTCATTGAGCTCCGCCTTCAGCTTCGCCCGGTTGGCGCGCCATTGGCTGAAGGCGGCAAGGGCCTTTTCGCACTCCGCTCCAATGTCGCGCAGGAAAACGAACAGCAGGGCGCCTGCGTAAATGGTGCCCAGGATCAGCCCAGAACCGAACGGGCCGAGGGCGTCGTAAAGCAGGCGATGCGAAATGGTCCCGCCGATCAATCCGCCCAACCCCTTGGGAAAGTAATCGCTGCCCCACGAGTTCGGGTTTGGTCCCCAGTACGAAGGGTCGAACATGGCGGCCAGTCCGGCGAACGAAATGCAGGCGACAATCATCGCGATCGTCCGGGTGCCGGAAAGGTGCTTCGAATTCCTCACCGAGACGAGTAGCATCCAAATCAGAAACACGGGCAGCAGCCAGGTGCTGAGACCGAAAGAGAACAGCAGCACCCAGATCGTCTCCGCGCCGATCCAGCCCATTAGATTTCGGCCGGAGGCGGACGTGGAGCGGAATTGAGCCGCCTGAGACGGGTCAAAGTCCAGCAGGGCCACCCCAAGGAACGCCGCCGCCACAAAACACAACAGCGCCGCGATCCAATTTGCGCGGTACCGCGGCCCCTGGAACGATGGGCCGGCGTTTGAGTTTGATGTCTCGGACTTGGGCATGTGAAATCGGCAGTAACCGCCGCCGGTTTGCGGATACCACGCTAACGAGCCGGGCGGTCAAATGTAAATACCCTGGGGCCCTTTTCACAAAAAACTCTTCATCCGCCCATGCGCGAACTGCTTCGGTTTCAGCCCTTGTATCAGGAACGCGTGTGGGGAGGGCGGGCGCTGGAATCCACCCTGGGCCGGACGCTGCCCCAAGGGGCGCCGATCGGGGAAAGTTGGGAAATCGTCGATCGGGCCGGCGCCCAGTCTGTCGCCGAGGGCGGTCCGCTTAACGGGCAGTCCTTGCGGACCATTATCTCCAAGCACGCGGCCGACGTGATGGGACCCAACTGGCCGGCGGAAAAACCGTTTCCAATTCTGGTCAAGTGGCTCGACTGCCGCGAGCGGCTCAGCCTGCAGGTGCACCCGCCTGCCTCCGTGGCCACCGAGTTGCAAGGGGAGCCGAAGACCGAGAACTGGTATATCGCGCACACCGTGCCGGGGGCCGAACTGATTGTCGGGCTGAAACGGGGGGTGACCCGCGCTCAATTCGAACAGGCGCTCGCGGTGAACACCGTCGAAGCCTGCGTGCATCATTTCCGGGTCGCTTCCGGTGACTCGATTCTCGTGCACAGCGGGCAGGTGCACGCGATCGACGCCGGCAGCCTGATTTTGGAGATTCAGCAGAACTCCGACACGACCTATCGGGTGTACGATTGGGGCCGCGTCGGGCTCGACGGCCAGCCCCGCCAACTCCACATCCCGCAGTCGATGCGTTCGATCGACTGGACCGATTTTGAACCCATGCCGGTGCGCGCGGCGCCGACGTCGGGGGTGATTGCGGACTGCGCGGAGTTCCGCATTCGCCGCGCCGTCTTGGGATCCGGCGAGCGGCTCCACCTGCGCGCGGGCGACCAGCCTCGTTTGGTCAGCATCGTGAGCGGCCTGGTCCGCGCCAGCAGTGAGCACACCGGCGGAACGCGTTCGCCGTTCGGGCTCCGGCTTCCGGTCGGGGAGAGCGTGCTGGCGCCCTTCGCCGGCGCTTTCACGTTCGTGGCTGAGGCGACGACGATTCTGCTCGTGACGGAAAACTTCACCGGCGTTTCCTGATTCAAAGGATGCGGAATGCGCATCCCGTGCGATCAACGATTGCGTAAGCTGTTGGACGCGCGTTCAGGTCGCACCGCCGACCCTGGCCGGGACCGAGCGCAGACCCGACACCACGCTTGAAGAATATCGAAACCCATAGTTTAGTCCGCGTTCTTTTTCTTTATGCCTGAGCCTGAATCCGACCAAACGAACACCCAACCGAAGGCCTCCGACGGAGCGGCGGCGCAGAACCCGGCCGACGAGTCAGGTGATCTTGCCGCTCAACTCACGGCCGCGCGGGCCGAGGCGGCGGCAAACTACGACAAGTTCATGCGGACGGCGGCCGATCTGGAGAACTTCCGGCGCCGCATGATGCGCGAGAAGGAGGACTTGCGTACGACTGCGACCGGGCGGGTGTTGGAGGACGTCTTTCCGGTCATGGACACCCTGGGGATGGCGATTCAGGCCGCGAAACAGCCGAAGGCCGATCTGAATTCGTTGATCGGTGGTGTCGATATGGTGCTCATGCAGCTCAAGACCGCCCTGTCGAACCACGGCCTGAAGGAGATCACTCCCGCTGGCCAGGCGTTTGACCCGCACCAGCACGAGGCGATTTCCCACCAACCCAGCGCAACCGTGAAGGAGGAACACGTGATCGAGGTCGTGCGCACGGGTTACTCGCTCAACGGTCGTCTCCTGCGGCCGGCTTCGGTGGTGATTTCGAGCGGGCCCGCCAAGGAGGGCAAACGCTGAGCGCGTTCGGGGGCGCGGCCGCTTGAGGCCGATCTCCCGCGTTAAGCTGCATCGACCATGCCGAAAGAAGACTATTACGAGCTGCTCGGAGTTGAACGGGGCGTGACCCCCGAAGAACTGAAGAAGGCTTATCGAAAAAAAGCCGTGCAGTTTCACCCGGACAAGAATCCGGGTAACAAGGATGCGGAGGAGATGTTCAAGAAGATCTCCCACGCTTACGAAGTCCTGAGTGATCCGGACAAGCGCGCCGCGTACGATCGCTACGGCGCCGCGGCGTTCGAGGGCGGTGGCGGAGCCGGACCGCGTCCGGGGGGCACCGGCGGTGGGTTTCACGATCCGTTCGACATCTTCCGCGAGGTCTTCGGCCAACAGGGCGGAGGGGGCGGGGGAATTTTCGAAGAGATGTTCGGCGGCGGTGGTGGCCGCGATGGCGGGCGCGATGGCGCCGACCTGCGTTACGACCTCGAAATCACCCTGGAGGATGCGGCGCGGGGCGTGGAAAAGGAAATCACCTTCCGCAAGAACGTCACCTGCGAGCGCTGCGCCGGCGCCGGTGCCGAACCGGGTTCGAAAAAGGTCACCTGCCCGACGTGTCGCGGTGCCGGCCAGATCCGTCGCTCGGGCGGCATCATCACCTTCACGCAAACCTGCCCCACGTGCGCAGGGGCGGGCACCAAGGTGGAAAAGCCCTGCACGGCCTGTCGGGGTGAAGGCCGCACGCCCAAGAATACCAAGCTCAACGTGCGGATTCCTCCGGGCGTTGACACGGGCTCGCGCTTGCGTTCGTCCGGCAACGGCGAGGCGGGACTCGCGGGCGGCAGCCCCGGTGATCTCTACATCGTCCTCTCGGTGAAGGATCACGAGCTCTTCGAGCGGCAAGGTGAGGATCTGTCCTGCGAGATCCCGATCAAGTTCACGCTCGCCACGCTCGGCGGCACGATCGAGGTGCCCACGCTCTCGGGCAAAGCGTCCCTCAAGATCGCCCCGGCGACCCAAAGCGGCACGACGTTTCGGCTGCGCGGCAAGGGCATGCCCAACCTGCGCGGCGGACATCAGGGCGATCAGCTCGTTCGCGTCCAAGTCGAGGTGCCCACCTCGCTCACGAACGAGCAGCGCAAGATCCTCGAGGAGTTCGCTCGCGTCAGTGGCGACGCCAGCGAGCCGACGTCGAAATCGTTCTTCGAAAAAGCGAAGAAGTTCTTCTGACGCCCGCCGGGATCAACCTGGACAGAGCGCAAGGACGCTAAGGAACGCGAAGGGCAGCAAAGGGTGCGGCGGGCTCGCGACTTGGTTCGCTTTGCACGGCCTTCGCTCCCTTTGCGTCTTTGCGTTTTGGTCGCTGCCTCACTTCCGCCCGAGCTTCACGTCCATCCACACCGCGAGCGTCAGCACGAAGCCGCGGGCGACAAATTTGATCTCGGGCGACACCGCGAGCAGCGTCATGCCGTTGAGCAGCGTCGCCATGATCAGCGCGCCGAAAATCACGCCGGCCACCGAGCCGCGTCCGCCGCGCAGCGCCGTGCCGCCGATCACGCACGCCGCGATGGCATCCAATTCCATCAGGTCCCCCACCGTGGTCGTCGAAGCGCCCGAGTAAGCCGTGGTCATGAAACCGGTCAGCGCGACCGACACGCCCATGAGCACATACGCGCCAACCAGCACGCGATTCACCGCGATGCCGGAAAGCGCGGCCGCCTCCTCGTTGCCACCGATCGCGTAGAGATAGCGTCCGAATGGCGTGTGCTGCGTCAGGAAATAAACGATCGCCGCCGTCGCCGACAACACGAGGAGCGACAGCGGAACTCCGCGCGACGCGTTGCACACGACCACGAGCCCAACGATGCCGGCGGTGGTGGCGAGTCGGACGCCAATCTCCCGCCCGGTTGACCGCACCGGCAGGCCGGCGGCGGCGCGCGCGCTCCGGCTTCGCCACGCGAGCAGGGCGAGCGCCGCGGCCACGACGCCCGCGAGTCCGAGTCCGATCCCGGCCGGCAGGTAGTAGGTCGTGAGCAGCGCGTAGAGATTTTCCTGGTCGCCCCGCGCCACGGGCACCGTCGAATTCTGGATGACCAGCCAGAAGAGCCCCTTGAAAATCAGCAGGCCGCCGAGCGTGATGATGAAAGATGGAATCCGCTGTCGCACGATCAGCGTGCCCATCAGCGTCCACAGCACGACCGCCACACCCAGCGCCGTCAGCAACGCGACCGGCGCGGGCCAGCCGTGGTGAAAAACGAGCACGGCGGCGACTCCGCCCATCAGGCCCACGCCGCTGCCCACGGAGAGGTCGATCTGCCCCGTGAGCAGGATCATGAACATCCCGAGCGCGAGCGTCCCGGTGATCGAGAATTCCACGATCAATTGCGTGAGATTGCGCGGCCCGAGAAACGCGCTCTCCTGCAGGGCGAAAAAGGCCCCGATGCCGATCAATGCGAGCGGCATGGCGAGATTCTGGAGCGGGACTCGGGGCTTCATCTGCAAGGAAGTGACAAGGTCCAAGTGGTAAGTGCCAAGAGTATGGCGGAGAACGGGTGACGAGTTGGAAAGGGAAACGGAGGAACGGAGACTTGTTACTTGGTACCTGTTACTTGTTACATCTCCGCCCCGGCCCGGCCCATCGCAGCGGCGAGCATTTTCTCCTGGGCGTACTCGCCGCGCTCGAACTCGCCGCCGATCCTGCCCTCCGCGAGCATGATGATCCGGTCGCACATGCCCATCAGTTCGGGCAGTTCGCTGGAGACGAGGATCACGGCGCAGCCATCCGCCGTCAGCCGGTTGATGAGCTCGTAAACTTCGAGCTTCGCGCCGACGTCGATGCCGCGCGTGGGCTCGTCCAAGAGCACGACCGCCGGGTCGGTCATCAGCGCCTTGCCGAGCACCACCTTCTGCTGGTTGCCGCCGGAGAGCCCGCCGACGCGGGCTTCCTGTCCCGGCGCCCGGATACCCAGCGAGGTGAAGAACGTCTGGTTGCGCGCGTGTTCCGCCCGACGGTCGATCCGCCCCGTGGGGCGCGTGAACTGGCCGAGACTCGACAGCGACAGGTTGAAACCGACGGACTGCTCCAGCACGAGGCCGTAGCGGCGCCGGTCCTCGCTCGCCAGCACGAGCCCGCGCTCGATCGACCGTCGCGGCGTGGGGTCGGAGTAGGGCACTCCGCGCAGCGTAACCTCGCCGCGGTTGCGAAACCCCCAGCCGCCGAACAGGTGCATCAACAGCTCCGTGCGCCCCGCGCCCATCAGCCCGCCGAAGCCGAGGACCTCGCCTGCGCCGACCGCAAACGAGAGGCCCGACAGTCGCGCCGGATCACCCTGCGCCCGCGCCACCTCAAGTCCCCGCACGTCGAGCAACGGCTGCGCCTGGCTCGCCCGGAAGTGGAGCGGCCTGTCCCCAGGCCGCTGATCCGATTCCGATTCGTACTCCCGTGCCACCCTGGTCGTGTCCAGCCGCCGCGGATACATAGCCGTGATCTCCCTTCCCACCATGAACCGGATCACGTCCGGAATCGTGGCGGCGGCGCGGTTGAGCGTGACGACGCTGGCCCCATCGCGCAGCACCGTGATGCGGTCGGCCAGCGCGAACACTTCGTCGAGCTTGTGCGAAATATAGATGCACGCCGTGCCTTGCGCCCGCAACCGGCGCAGGTGCGCGAGCAGGATGCCGACCTCGTGTTCGGGCAACGCGGCCGTCGGCTCGTCGAGCACGAGCACGCGGGAGTTCTTGTCGGTGGCGCGAATGATCTCGATCAGTTGTTTCTGGCCGATGCCGAGCGTGTGCACCGGAGCTTCGGGCGATACGGCCAGGCCGAAGTCGGCCAGCCGCACGGCAGCGCGGCGGTGGAGTTCCAGCCAGTCGACCCGCAGTCCCCGCTGCGGCAGGCGACCGAGAAAGATGTTCTCCGCCACGCTCAGTTCCTCGATCAATGCGAGTTCCTGCGTGATGACGGCGATTCCGGCGGACTCCGCGTCGCGCACGGAGCGGAACGCCGCCGGGCGTCCCTCGACCAGCAGTTCGCCTTCGTAGCTTCCGTGCGGATGAATGCCGGCGAGCAGCTTGATCAACGTCGACTTGCCGGCGCCGTTCTCCCCGCACACGGCATGAATCTCGCCGGGCCGGAGCTCAAACGCGACGTCTCGCAGCGCCGTGACGCCGGGAAAACGCTTGGTCAGGTGGCGCGCCTGCAGGAGGGGGGGCATGGCAAGGTGGGTCAGGTCTCCGGCCTGCCCTTGTTCGGGCGTCGAAGGCGCGAGGGCGGATCGGTGCCCCGCTCTACTTCAGATCCTTCGCCGGGTGGAAGCCGTCGGCGACCACCGTCGACATGAGATTCTCCTTATCCACTGAGACCACTTGCTCGAAAATCGACGGCACCTGTTCTGCACCGTTGTCGAGGGTGGCGGTGGTGGCGGGCCGTTTGCCCTGCGCGACCTCGACCGCGATGCGGGCGGCGAGGCTGGCGAGATTTTTCAGCGGCTTGTAGACCGTCATCGCCTGCGTGCCGCGCAGAATGCGCTGGCAGGCGGCGAGGTCGGCGTCCTGGCCGGTGACGAGCACCTTGCCGGCGAGACCTTCCTCGAGCAGCGCCTGGATCGCGCCGCCGGCCGTGCCGTCGTTCGAGACGACGACCGCGTCGATGTTCCGGCCCGCCTTGGTGATCGCGGCGTTCATGATCTTCTTCGCGTTCTCCGGCTTCCAGTCGAGGGCCCAGTCCTCGTGCACGACCTGCACGCGGCCTGACTGTATCAGGGGCAAGAGTACGTTGTCCTGGCCCTGCTTGAAGAGCTTCGCGTTGTTGTCGGTCGGCGCGCCGTAGATCCGGACAACGCGGGCCGTCCGGTCCTTCGGCAGCCGGGCCGCGGCGTAGCCGCCCTGGACCTCGCCGACCTTCACGTTGTCGAAGGTGAGGTAGTAATCGATGTGGGCATTCAGAATCAGGCGATCGTAGGCGATGACGGGGATCTCCGCGTCGTTCGCGGACTTTACCGCGCGGGTCATGGCGGCGCCGTTGTGCGGCACGATCACGAGCACGTCGACCTTGCGGCTGATCAGGGATTCGACGTCGCGGACCTGGCGGGTGTCGTCGCTGTTGGCCGACTGGACGATCACGGTGGCGCCGAGCTTCTTCGCCTCCGCGATGAACGTGTCGCGGTCGCGCTGCCAGCGTTCCTCCTTGAGCGTGTCGAGAGAAAGGCCGATGACGGGTTTTTCGCGCGACGCCAACGCAGCGCTGGCGAGGGCGACGAAGGCGAGAGCAAGACGAAGTTTCATGGCGCGACGAGGGGAGGGTTTACAACCGCGGGAGGAAGCGTGAGGCTTGCGACGACGTGACCTTGGACAATCCCAAATTGATGGACCTGCCGGCGGCGCTGGCGTGGCGCGACGCGCGGCGTCGGGAAGGCCGGCGCGTCGTGTTGACCAACGGCGTCTTCGACCTGCTGCACACGGGGCACCTGTACTACCTGCAACAGGCCCGCCGGCTGGGCGGCGCGCTCATCATCGCGCTCAACGCCGATGCGAGCGTGCGCGTGCTGAAGGGCCCGGCCCGGCCGGTGCAGAACGAGGAGCAACGGGCGTATGCGCTCGGCGCGCTGGCCTGCGTCGATGCAGTTGTGATCTTTCGGGAACCGCGTCTGACGGCGGAGATTCGCGCGCTGCAGCCGGACGTTTACTGCAAGGCGGGCGACTATACGCTGGAGAAGCTGAACCCCGAGGAACGCGGTGCGCTCGAGACGGTGGGGGCGCGGATCGAGTTCCTGCCCTTCCTGGCGGGCTTCAGCACGACGAATCTGATCGCGCGAATTCGGGCGGCCGGAGAGATCTGAAACCTACCTTCGCATGCGCATCGTGATCCTCGGTTCCGGGCGCGGCTCCAACGCCGCCGCCATCCTTCAGGCCCAGCAGGCCGGCCAATTGGGCCGCGGGCGCGTGGTGCAGATCTATGCGGATCGCCCCGACGCCGGCATCCTTGCGCTCGGACCGAAGTACGGCGTATCGGCCGACTTCCTCGATGCCGCCCCGTACAAGACGAAGCTCGATGGCGCCGCCGAGCAGCACTACATCGCGGCGATCCTCGCGTGCCAGCCTGACCTGCTCGTGCTGGCCGGGTTCATGCGGGTGCTGAAGCCGCCGTTCCTGACCCGCTTCGAAGGCCGCGTCATCAACCTGCATCCGAGTCTGCTGCCGAGTTTCCCGGGACTGGACGGCATCGGGCAGGCGTACCGGCGGGGCGTGAAGATCACCGGCTGCACCGTGCATTACGTGACGACGGAGGTCGACGGCGGGCCGATCATCGACCAGGCGGCTGTGCGCGTGGAGGAGGCCGACACCCTTGAAACGTTGAGTGCGCGCGTCCATGCCGCGGAGCACGCGCTG
Source organism: Opitutaceae bacterium (assembly GCA_040381375.1). Classification (GTDB taxonomy): domain Bacteria; phylum Verrucomicrobiota; class Verrucomicrobiia; order Opitutales; family Opitutaceae; genus ER46. Next base: position 2,109 of record JBEIHL010000023.1, on the reverse strand, counting down.
CTGCCCGCCGTGATCGCGCGCCTGAGCGAGCGATTTTCCGCGTAGCGTCTGCCATGGAGGGCCTGCCTCGCATTCTTATCATCGAGGACGAGCCGGCGATCGCCGACACGTTGCTGTATGCGCTGAAGACCGAGGGCTTCCTGCCGGAATGGTGTGCGACGGGTCGCGCGGGACTGGCGGCCCTCGCGGCGAAGCCGTTCGCACTCGTGGTGCTCGATGTCGGCCTGCCGGACGGCAGCGGCTTCGACGTGTGCAAGCAGATCCGCACGCGGCTCGCGCTGCCGGTGCTTTTCCTCTCGGCGCGCAATACGGAACTCGACCGCGTGCTCGGGTTGGAGATCGGCGGCGACGATTATCTCGTGAAACCGTTCAGCCCGCGCGACCTCACCGCGCGGGTGAAGGCGATCCTGCGTCGGACCAGCGGCACCGTGGCGCCCGCGCCGGGCCCCGCGGGGAACGGCGAAATCGCGGTCGACGAAGAACGGTGCGTGATCCGCTACCGCGGAGTGGCGCTCGATCTGACCCGGTACGAGTTTCGGCTGCTCCGCTTTCTGGCCGCCAGCCCGGGCCGGGTCTTTTCGCGCGAGCAACTGATGAGCGCGGTCTGGGAGGATCCGGCGGCGAGTCTCGACCGCACGGTCGACGCGCACGTGAAGATGCTCCGGTCCAAATTGCGGACGGTGGCGCCAGGCGCGGATCCGATCCGCACGCACCGCGGCCTCGGGTATTCGTTCACGGAAGATCCGGCGGGCGCGGCGCCCGCAGCGGGGTGAGTTCGGAGACTGCGCTGCGCCCGGCGATGAAGATCCGCACGGTGATTTTCGGGGTGTATGTTGCGGCCTCGGCGCTGGGCCTCGCCGTCCTGATGGGCTTCATCCTGCGCGACGTCCGCCTGCGCTACGTGGAATCGATGCGGCGGACGCTCAGCGACACGGCCTCCATGCTGGCCACGCTGCTCGAGGCGGAGACAGCGGCGGCGGACGCCGACCTGGGTGCGGCCTGGCGGCGAAACCTGCCCGCGCTGGCCCGGGCGGCGGGCACGCTGCGCGTTTATGTGACGGATGCGCGCGGCCTCGTGGTGTTCGACGGCAACGGCGGCCGCGACGTCGGGCGTGACTACACGCTGCGGCCGGAGATGGTCGGATATTTTACGCAGGCCTACGACGCGCGCGGTGACGCCGGAGTGGTCGAGGGCGAATTGCGCGTGACGGCGCCCGTGCGGCGCGGGGACGTGACGTTGGGATTCGTCGGCCTCGCGCGCCCGTTCAGCACCATCACCGAGGCGGTGCTGCGGGCGCGGGTGCGGCTGGTGGTGATTGCGCTTGTCATTGCGGGAGTGATGACCGCGGCCGGTTGGTGGATTGCCTCGAAACTCACGCATTCGCTGGAGCGACTCACGCAGTATGCGCAGGCCGTGCGCGACGGGAAGCGGGCCACGCCGCCCTTCTCGCGGGCGGCGGAGATTGCGGCACTCAGCCGGGCCTTCGAGGAGATGCGGGTTGCGCTGGAAGGGAAGGCGCACGTGGAACGCTACACGCAGGCTCTCGCGCACGAGTTCAAGGCGCCGCTCTCGGCCATTCGCGGCGCGGCGGAACTGCTCGGCGAGGAGATGCCGCGGGAGGAACGGGCGCACTTCATCGGCAATTTGCGCGCGGAGTCTGACCGCATGCAGCGGCTGGTTGATCGCCTGCTGGAACTGTCCGCCCTGGAGGCCCGGCATGGCCGGGTCGAGTTTACGCGCGTCGACCTGCGGGCGGTCGTCGAAGACGTGTGCAACGGGCTGCGGACGGCGGCGGCCCCGCGCGGGATTGCGATCCAGGTGACCGGTGGAGATCGGGTCGAGGTCCCGGGCGAACGTTATCTCCTCGCGCAGGCCGTGAGCAATCTGGTGCAGAACGCGCTGGAATTTTCGCCGGCGGACGGCGTGGTCACGGTCGAACTCGCGGCGGCGGCCAGCGGTATCCGTTTAACGGTGACGGACGGCGGGCCGGGCATTCCGGGCTACGCGCTCGAGCGCGTGTTCGATCGCTTCTATTCGCTGCCGCGGCCCGACACCGGGCGCAAGAGCAGCGGCCTGGGGCTCAGCATCGTGCGCGAGATTGCGCGGCT
>JBEIHL010000022.1:0-12143 GCA_040381375.1 Opitutaceae bacterium | reverse complement strand
GTGTCGGCCCCGCCGCCCTTCGGCGGCAGCTCGCGCGGCATCATCGTCAACGTGAATCCGGAGCGGATGCGCGCCTACGGACTCTCGCCCGATGAGATCGTCCAGGCCCTGGCCGACGCCAACCCGATCAGCCCCTCGGGTAACATGAATCTCGGGGACAAGTATCCGATCGTGGAAATGAACGCGATCGTGAAGAACCCGAAGGATCTCGAGGCCGTGCCGCTGCGCCGGACCGCCGAGGGCGCGGTGTTCCTGCGCGACTTGGCGACGGTCGAGGACGCGGCCGACATCACGACCGGCCACGCCCTCGCGAATGGTCTGCGCACCGTCTATCTTCCGGTCACCAAGCGCGGCGATGCCTCGACCCTTTCGGTGGTTGAGCTCGTCAAAAAGAACATCCCCGAATTCCAGAAGATCCTCCCTGACGACATCAAGGTCAGCTACGTCTTCGACCAGTCGCCGGTGGTGAACCGCACGATCCGGGACGTGCTCAAGGAAGGCGGTCTCGGCGCGTTGCTCACGGGCCTGATGGTGCTGCTTTTCCTGCGCGACTGGCGGAGCGTTTTCATCGTGGTGGTCAACATTCCCCTCTCGCTCCTGAGCGCGGTGTTCGCGCTGTGGGTCACGGGGCAATCGATTCACCTCATGACGCTCGGCGGTCTGGCGCTGGCGATCGGCATCCTGGTCGACGAATCGACGGTCGCGGTGGAAAACATCCACGCGCACCTCGCGCGGGGCGCGTCGCCGGCCATGGCGGCGTACGAGGGCACGCGGGAGACGGCGCTGCCGCGGCTGCTCGCGATGCTGTGTGTGCTCGCGGTTTTCATCCCGGCGTTTTTCATGGTTGGCGCGGCCAAGGCGCTTTTCGTGCCGATGGCGCTCGCGGTTGGATTTGCGATGATCGCGTCGTACCTGCTGTCGAGCACCCTCGTCCCGATCCTCTCGGTCTGGCTCCTGCGCGGGCACGGTTCGGAAATCCACGAGGCCTCGTACTTCGGGAAAATGCAGCGCGTCTACGCGGGTATCCTGCGCGGATTCGTGGCGGCCCGCTGGCCCCTCGCGGTGATTTATCTCGCGGCCTGCGGCGCGGTCATCTGGTTCATCGGTGGCCAGTTGGGCACGGAGATTTTTCCGCGGACGGACAACGGCCAATTCGCCGTGCGGTTGCGGGCGCCCAGCGGGACGCGGGTGGATCTGACGGAGGCGCTGGCCAAACGCGTGCTTGATATCAGCAGCCGCGAGGCGGGCGGGGCGGACAAGGTCGACGTCACCATCGGCATGGTCGGCGTGCACAAATCCATCTTCACGGTAAATCTCGTTAATCTCTGTAACGGCTGCCCTGAGGAGGGCTGGCTGGCGGTGCAGTTCAAGCCCGGCACGGGCATCCGGATCGAAGCCTTCAAGGAGAAGCTCCGCGCCGTGTTCGCGCGGGAGCTGCCGGAGGTGCGGTTCTCGTTCGAGCCGCAGGACATCGTGTCGCGGGTGATGAGTTTCGGTTCGCCGACGCCGGTCGAGATCGCCATCAGCGGCTCGTCGCTGCCGGTGAGCAAGGCGTATGCGGACAAGATCATCGAGCAGCTGAACAAGATTCCGTACCTGCGCGACGTGCAGATCGCGCAGACGCTCGACTACCCGACGGTCACGGTGAACGTCGACCGCGAGCGCGCCGGCTTGCTGGGCGTGAAGATGGCGGACGTCACGCGCTCGCTCGTGGCCGCGACGACCTCGAGCCGGTTCACCAAACCCGTCTACTGGGCCGATCCCAACACGGGCATCAGTTTCAACGTCCAGGTGCAGATTCCCGAGGCGAAGACGACTTCGGTCGAGGATCTGGGTAACGTCCCGGTGAAGGCGGCGGGCGCCGATGCCGTGCTCCTGCGCAACCTGGCCACGATCGGCACGGGCACGTCGCCCGGCACCTACGAGCGTTACAACGTCGCGCGGCTGCTCAGCATCACGGCCAACCTGCATCAGACCGATCTGGGCACGGCCATGCGGGCGATCCGCGAGGCGGTGGCGGCGGCCGGCGCGGCGCCCGAGGCGCGGACCAAAGTGGATTACCGCGGACAGGTGATTCCGCTCGAGCAGCTCATGGGTGGATTTCGGTCCGGCCTGATCATCGCGATCGTGGTGATCTTCCTGATGCTGATCGCCAACTTCCAGTCGGTGCGGCTGGGGCTCACGGTGGTGTCGACGGTGCCGGCGGTGCTCGCGGGCGTCTCGCTCACGCTCTGGCTGACGGGCACGACGCTCAACATCCAGTCGGCGATGGGTGCGATCATGGCGGTCGGCGTGGCCGTGGCGAACGCGATCCTGCTCGTGACCTTTGCCGAGAAAGCGCGCGCGGGTGGCGTGGGTCCGATCGACGGGGCGATCGAAGGCGGGCGCAGCCGTTTACGGCCGATTCTCATGACGAGCTTCGCCATGATCGCCGGCATGATGCCGTTGGCGCTGGGCACCGGCGAGGGTGGCGACCAGACGGCGCCACTTGGTCGGGCGGTGGTGGGCGGACTCGCGTTGGCGACGTTCGCGACGCTCTTTGTCCTGCCTTCGTTCTTCGCCATTTTGACCACCCGGAAAGTCCGGTCCCCGTCGCTCGACCCGCATGATCCGGCGAGCGAACACTACGCCCCGTCCCGTCGCGCCTGAACCTCTGCCGTGAAAACCGCCATGCCTGCCCTCCGCCTTTCCGCTTCTCGTCCTGACTTTCATCCGGTGGAGCAGCCTGTCCCCAGGCTGCTGGAAAACGTCCGCCCAAGCTGCGGGGTCGAAATCTCCCCGAACCAGCGGCCTGGGGCCAGGCCGCTCCACCTCGGGCCGTTCGCGCGCGCGGCTCTCTTGAGTTTGATGGCGTTAGGTATCGCGGCGCCGACGCTGAGTGCGGCGGCCGCACCGGTCGAAGTGGGCGTGACGTCGCCCCGACGGGGCGACATCCATCGATTCGTCACGATCCCGGGCACGCTGCGCGCCAACCAGCAGGTGACGCTGCATGCGAAGGTCGGAGGCTATCTCAAGTCGATCAACGTCGATAAGGGCGATCGTGTGACGGCGGGCCAGTTGCTCGCCGAGATCGAGCTGCCGGAAATTGTGGCCGAGCGCGCGAAGCACGAGGCGGAGTTGAAGATTGCCCGGACGGAACTCGGTCGCGTCCAGGCGGCGCGGGCCAAGGCGCCCGACCTCATCACCCCGCAGGCGGCGGACGTGGCGCAGGCGAGACTGGAGACGGCGACGGCGGCGCTGACCTACAACGACACGCTGATGCGCTATAGCCGGCTCACGGCGCCGTTTGCCGGCGTGGTGACGATGCGGTACGTGGATGCGGGCGCGTTCGTGCCGGCGGCGACGGCCGGCACCAATCCCGCCGCGGCGGCGATCGTCACCGTGATGGACTACTCGACGATTCGCGTGCGTGCGGCGGTGCCGGAAATCGAGGCGGCGCGCGTGGTGGCCGGGCAACCCGTGGTGCTTACCACCGACTCGCTTCCGGGAAAGACGTTTCGTGGCACGGTGACGCGGCACAGCGGGGCGCTCGATGAGGCGACCCGTTCGCTGTTGGTCGAGGCCGATCTGCCGAATGCCGATCTGACGCTGCGTCCCGGGATGTACGGCTCGGTCCGGATCGGGGTGGAAAAGCACACCGAGTCGCTGCTCGTCCCCGCCGCCGCCCTGGTGCGGGAAAAGGCCGCCGGTTTCCTCTTTACCCTGGTCGACGGCAAGGCCGTGCGCGTGCCGGTCAAGTATGGCTTCAACGACGGCACCAGCGTGGAAATCCTCGAAGGCATCGCGGAAAACGCCCGCGTGATCGTTCCCGGCAAGGTGGCGCTGGTGAACGGTCAGGCGGTCAACGCGGTGGAGGTCAAATGAACGACGGGAATTTCCAAACGAGCGACGCGCCAGCGGTTGGAGCCGGGGTGCCCTCACCCCGCGGATTTGAATGTGCGCCCGCCGCAGCGCGCGGGGTGGGGGCACCCCGGCTGCAGGCGTGGCGGAGTTCGCTGCTGGTCGTGGCTCTCGCGATGGCCAGCCTGCCGGCCGCCGAGCTTCCGTCTCCCCCGCCGAACGGCGTCATCGACTTGCCCACGACGCTGCGGCTCGCGGGCGCCAGCAACCTCGACGTACAGATCGCGCGCGAGAAGGTCGCCGAAGCCAAGGCGGCGAGTGAGTCGGCTCGGGCCCGCTATTTTCCTTGGCTCACGCCCTCGATCGTCGTGCGGCGGCACGAGGAGAACATCCAGGCGGTGAACGGTCCGATCCTCGATGCGGACAAGCAGTCGTTGTCGGCCGGGCTGGCGCTCAATGCGCAGCTCGATCTCGGCGAAACCTACTATCAAAACCTCGTGGCGAAGCAGGTCGTGCGCTCCAACGAAGCGGCGCTCGCGGGGCGGCAGCGGGAGGTCACCCTCCGGGCGGCGACGGCGTATTTTGATCTCGTCCGGACGCACGCGGCCGTGAAGGCGGCCGAGGAGGCGACGAAGATTTCGGGCCGGCACGCGGAGCAGTTGGGCGCCTTGGCGGAGGCCGGGATGGCCTTCCAAGGCGATGTGGCCCGGGTGCGGGCGGCCCGCGAACGCGCTGAACTCACGCAGGTCCGTCTCCAAGCCGAGCAGCGTATCTCCGCGGCGCGGCTGGCGGAGATCCTGCGGCTGGATCCTGTGGTGGAGCTGACTCCGGCTGAGGGTGATTTGGCGCCCTTGCAGGTGGCGACGCCCGGCGAGGAACTCGGCGGGCTGGTGTCGAAGGCCCTGGCGGCGCGGCCGGAGCTCGACGAGGCGGCGGCGCGCCTCGAAGCGGCTCGAATCCACCGCCGAGGGGCCACGCGGGGCCCGTTGATCCCGACGATCGGGGCACAGGCGTCCATCGGTGGCTTGGGCGGCGGACCCGGTGGATCGACGCTGACCCGCGACTGGGACACGAGCAGCGATTTGAGCCTGGGGGTGAGCTGGCGAGTGGGCCCGGGCGGGCTTTTCGACCGTTCGCGGCAGCGGGAGACGGCGGCGCGCGAGCGCCAAGTCGAGTTTGAGCAGGAAAAGGTGCGCGACGTGATCCGCCGCCAGGTGGTGGAGCAGCACGTGCGCCTGCGCTCGTTGGCGACCCAGATCGAGCTCGCGAAGAAGGCGCTGGAGGCGGCGGACCAGACCGCGCGACTGTCGCGTCAGCGCCGCGAGACTGGCGTCGGCGTTGTGCTTGAAGACTTGCAGGCGGAAGAGGAACTGGCCCGCGCCCGGCGCGATTATCTCGCGACCGTGGCGGACTACAATCAGGCGCAGTACGCGCTGCGGTTCGCGACCGGTCAGTAAGGCGGATCGGATTTTGCTTCTGGGAGCGCGGCCATTCCTGGCCGCTATGGCCTGGCGCCTCGTAACCCATTTGTCACGACACTCAGATTTCGGAACCCCTTTTGCGCCTGCTTCGTAACTTGGTCGCCGCTCAATCGTAACGTGCGAGCTGCATTGTTACGCCCGATTCCGCTCCTCAATTTCCTCCCGCCATGTTCCCAATCCACACCGCCCTGTTTCCCTCCTTTTGCGCGGCAGCAGGCTTGGTCTTCGCGAGTCAGGTTGGATGGGCGCAGCAACTGGTTATCAAGGGCTCGGATACCTTGGGGGCCAAGGTCGTGCCGACGTTAGCCGAAGAGTACAAAGCTCGTCACCCGAACGTCTCGTTTGAGATTGCCGCCGAAGGTTCCACGACCGGGATTGCCGCCATCATCGACGGAACGGCGGAGGTCGGAATGTCGAGCCGACAAGCGCGCCCGACGGAGATATCGGCGGCGCAAGCGAAGGGCGTGATGCTCAAACCCATCATCGTCGCGTATGATGGCATGGCGGTGATTGTGAATGCCAACAGCCCCCTCTCGAAGCTGACCTTGCGGCAGGTGGAACAGGTTTTTACTGGGGACATTATAGATTGGTCCGCGGTGGGTGGCAAAGGAGGGCGAATCTCCATCTATACTCGCAATACTTCGTCCGGCACGTACCGTGACTGGGCCGAGTTGGCGATGAAGCGGCGCGACTACGCGATGTCCTCGCAGAAGATGGCGGGAAATGAGCAGATCGCGGCCGAAGTCGCCAAGAATCCCAATGGTATCGGTTATGTGGGCCTCGCCTATATTCATGCCGAGGGAATCAAGGTGGTGGCGATCGACGGCGTTGTACCCTCGAAGGAAACCGTGCTGGCGAAGAAGTACGCCTATGCGCGGCCAACCTTCTTTTACACCAACGGAGAACCGGCGGGCGAAGCGGCGAAGTTCATCGAGTTTACCTTGAGCGACCTCGGCCAGGATATCGTCGAGGGCGTTGGGTTCATCGCGGTCCGCTGAGAGCCGTCGCAGGAATGTAACAGTGGTCCGCTTGACCCTACCTCCGTCCACCCTCGTTTCTGATTCCCCAGTGCCGAACTTCGATCCAGCGATCCCGGACGCATGAGTGAATCCAATCCCAGCGACGTGGCAGGGGGCGGCTTTGCGATTCAGAAGCGGCGCGTCCGTCTGCTCGGGTTGACGATCGACGATTGCATCAAGGCCTTCTTCGGAGGGAATGCGATCGTTTCGATCGTGGTGCTGGCGCTGATTACGTATTTTCTGTTTCGCGAGGGAGCGGGTTTCTTCGGGCAGAATCGCCAAAACCTCGAAGTGTATCGGCAGGCGGGGCTCGAGTACGTTGACCATATGGGGAGGCAGATCGAGGACCATACTGCCCTGAACCACTATCTGTCGGACGTACGTTTGCAGGCGATGAATCACTTGGCGCAGGCAAGGCAGGTTTCCGCCGCCGAGGCCAACGGCGTTTTGGCGACGTTCGACGAATTTTCGGGCCGATTCTCCGCCATGGTTGAGCCGCTGCGCGGGCTCGAGTCGGACCTGCGCAAGACGAGTTCCGCCATCAAGACGAAGGCGATCGTGAACGAGGACAAGCGGGAGGAGCGTCGACAGTTGCTGGCGGAAGGAAAGAAGGAGCAGGCAGAGCAGGTGCGAGTCGTGACGTTGGACTTCGCCGCCGAACTCAGGCCCGTGGTTGGTTCGCTACCGGTCTACAAGGAACTAAACCGGGAGTTCGCCGCCCAACTGACCGCCCTGCTGCAGCAAATGCCGGCGCTCCCGACGTCCGACCTTCAGCAGCGCATGGCGCGTTGGCAGCAACTGGCGAGCGACTATCTGGCGACGTTTCCCGCCGTGGAGCGCAATCTCGAGCAATGGGACCATCGCCGCCCGGTGCCAGCGTCGCAGGCCCTCAGTGCCTTCATCTTCGGCCGGAAGTGGCTGACGGCGAGTTTCTGGCAGGATTGGTACGGAATTGTGCCGCTGTTCGTGGGTTCGCTCATGGTGGCAATCGTGGCCTTGTTGCTCGCGGTGCCACTCGGCGTCGGAGCGGCGATCTATGTGAACCAGTTCGCGTCCGCCCGCGAACAGAAGGTCATCAAGCCCTGCATTGAATTCATCTCGGCGTTTCCATCGGTGGTGCTCGGCTTCTTCGGCATCGCAGTGCTGGGTCAGGCGCTGCGGCTGTTGTCCCAGCAGGAGTGGCTGTCGTGGATTCCCGGGTTTCCCTACAGCGAGCGACTCAATATCCTCACCGCGGGTTGCCTGCTCGCTTTGATCGCGGTGCCGACGATCTTCACGCTCGCGGAGGATGCGTTGAACAATGTCCCGATGGCGCTCAAGGAGGCTTCATTTGCCCTCGGCGCTTCGCGCTTGCAGACGACATTGAAGATTATCGTGCCGGCGTCGTTGTCGGGCATCATTTCGGCGGTGCTGCTCGGCTTGGGCCGCGTGATCGGCGAGACGATGGTTGTGCTGCTTTGCGCGGGCAACCGAATCGCGATCCCTGACTTCAGCCGCGGGCTCGCGGTCATCACGGAGCCGGTGCACACGATGACGGGTATCATCGCACAGGAGATGGGCGAGGTCGTGCGTGGCAGCATCCACTACCGGGCGCTCTTTGTGGTCGGGCTCGTGCTCTTTGTGCTCTCGTTGCTGATCAACTATCTCGCGCAGCGCATCGTGCGGCGCTACCGGATTTCAATCGGATGACGCGGTGCCCATGAATCCCTCGCAGCATGCCTTCAGCGCGCGTCCGGGTGCGATGCATCACCGGGAGCGAGCGATTTTGTGGCTTTTCCGCGCCTCGACCTACTTCATCCTTGCGTGCGGAGGGGCGGTTTTCCTGAACATCGTTTTCAAGGGCGCCGGCACCGTTTTCAAGACCGAGGCGCCGTTCATCAACACCACCTTTCTCACTGAAGCGCCGGAGTCCCTCTATCTCTTCGAATGGGAGGGCAAAAAGATGGAAATGGGCGACCGTGAATTCCGGGCCTTCAAGGCAGCGAATCCGGCCGCGGCGAGGGTGAAGGCCGAAAGCTTCGTGTACTCGGCCGGTGGCATCTGGCCCTGCATCGTCGGAACCGTGTTGCTGGTCGTGGGCTCGATGACGATCGCGCTCGCGTTAGGCGTCAGCGCGGCGATTTACCTTAACGAATACGCGCGCGACGGCGCGTTCATCCGCTTTGTGCGGCTGGCGATTCTGAACCTGGCGGGCGTGCCTTCGATCGTCTTCGGTCTCTTCGGCTTCGGTATGTTCGTGATCTTCTTCGGTTGGAACGTGTCGCTTCTGGCGGGCTGGTTCACCCTCGCGTTCATGGTTCTGCCGGTGGTGATCACGGCGAGCGAGGAATCCCTCAAGGCGGTGCCGAAGGGATTCCGCGAAGGTTCGCTCGCCCTCGGCGCCACCAAGTGGCAGACGATCCGGAAAAATGTCCTGCCGTACGCGCTGCCGGGCATCCTGACGTCGTCGATCCTCGGCATCGCCCGCGTCGCCGGCGAGACGGCACCGATCATGTTCACCGCGGCCTACGTTGTCCGCGACAAGCTGCCGTGGGAAGTCGATCGGTTGGGAGACTTCTTTTTCCAAGGTGTCATGGCGCTGCCCTATCACATTTACGTCGTCAGCTCCAAGATCCCGCAAAACGAATACACCGAGCGAGTCCAGTACGGCACGGCGTTCGTATTTCTCGCAATCGTGGCCTCGATCGCGACGGCTTCGATTCTGCTCCGCAATCGGCTTCGCAACCGCTACAAATGGTAATCGCCGCCGCCCCCGTCATGGAACCACTCTCAATCGGGTCCGCCCCCGGCCGAAGCAAGGCGGGAGATTCCCTCGCTCGCCCCGCCACCGCCGGTCTTCCGGTGGGAGCCGGGCCCGCCACGCCCCGAGCGCCGGCGGCCCGGACGCTCATCGAGATCGAACATCTCGATTTCTTCTACGGCCCGACCCAAGCCTTGCATGACATCACCCTCGGGATCGAGGACCACAAGGTCACCGCGTTCATTGGGCCCTCGGGCTGCGGCAAATCTACCCTGCTTCGCTGCGTCAACCGGATGAATGACTTGATTGATGGTACCCGCGTCCCGCGCGGCACGATCAAGATCCACGGCGTCGATATCTACCAACCTGACGTCGAAGTCATCGAGTTGCGCAAACGCGTTGGCATGGTGTTCCAGAAGTCCAATCCGTTTCCGAAATCGATCTACGAGAATATCACCTACGGTCTGCGGCTTCAGGGCAAGTCGGAGAAATCCCAACTCGACGAGATCGTGGAGAAATCTCTCCGTGGCGCTGCGCTTTGGGATGAAGTGAAGGATCGCCTGCACACCAGCGGCCTGGGGCTTTCTGGCGGTCAGCAGCAACGGCTCTGCATTGCGCGGGCGATCGCTGTCGAACCCGAAGTCATTCTGATGGACGAGCCGTGCTCTGCGCTCGATCCGGTCGCGACCGCCAAAGTCGAGGAACTGATCCAGGAGCTGCGTTCACGTTTCTCGATCATCATCGTGACGCACAACATGCAACAGGCTGCGCGCGTGTCCGATCGCACCGCGTTTTTTTACCTCGGCCGGCTGATCGAGTACGCCGACACCCGCGACATTTTCACCAATCCTGCGAACCCTCAGACGGAAGCTTACGTTTCCGGCCGCTTCGGCTGAGCCGAAACGGAAGTGACGAGGATCAAGAAACAAGAACCACGTGCCAAGGACCAAGGGACAAGTGGCAGGAGAAAGAATGGAACGCAGAACATGTATCTGGAAATATGCTACGCACGGTCCCGGGGTTGGTTGCTCCTGCCCCTTGTCCCCTGTCACTTGACCCCTTTCCACCATGACTCACTACGCTGAAGAACTGGCGAGGCTGAAGGAGAGCCTGCTCGCGATGGCCAGCCATGCCGAGTCCGCGGTGTCGCGGTCGATGCGGGCGCTGGTCGAGCGGGACGACGCGCTCGCCCGCAAGGTGCAGGAGGACGACAACGTGCTCGACCAATTCGAGATCGAGATCGACGACACCGCGATCCACCTGTTGGCCAAGGCACCGCTCGCAACCGAACTTCGCCTCATCACGGTCGCGATGAAGATTTCGCAGAATCTCGAGCGCGTGGGCGACGAGGCGGTGACGATCTCCCGCCGGGCCATTGATCTGAACACCGAGCCGCAACTGAAGCCATACGTGGATCTGCCACGGATGGCCACCATGTCCATCGAGATGCTGCGCGCCGCCATCTCCGCCTTCATCAATCGTGATCCGGAGCAGGCGCGGGCGGTGATTCCGCGCGATCGCGACGTCGACGATCTGAACCGCCAGCTACACCGCGAACTCTCCAGCTATATGGTCGAGCGCCCTACGACGATCACCCGCTGCCTGCGGCTGATGGTGATTTCCAAGGCGATCGAGCGCATCGCCGACCACGCCACAAACATCGCCGAAGAGGTCGTCTACCTTTACGAGGCGAAAGACATTCGGCACTCGGATATCAAACGAAATGAAACCTAAGATTCTCGTCGTCGACGATGAGCCGGATGCTCTGGAAATCCTCGGTTTCAAACTGAAGGAGGCCGGATACACGCCCCTGTTTGCCAAGGACGGCACCCGCGCGATCGCGGCGGCGCGGGACGAGCGACCGGCGCTCATCGTGCTCGACCTGATGTTGCCCGAAGTCGACGGCTTGGAGGTGTGCAAGATCCTCCGGCGTGATCCGACGACCGCAGCCATTCCCATTCTGATGCTCACGGCCCGCGCGGCGGAGATGGACCGGGTCATCGGGCTCGAGCTGGGCGCGGACGACTATGTGACCAAGCCATTCAGCCCGCGCGAATTGGTGCTGCGGATCAAGAAACTGCTGGCGCGCAACAAAGCGGCGGACGAGCCCACCGCGCTGCTGCGGCTCGGGGAGCTTGAGATCGATGTCCCGCGGCACAGCGTCACGATCGCCGGCACGGCGGTGAACCTGACCGCGACGGAATTCAAGCTGCTCGAGATCCTGGCGCGCCGGCGCGGCCGGGTGCAGACGCGGGAGCGCCTGCTGCAGGATGTCTGGGGCTACGAGAACCCGATCGACAGCCGCACCGTCGACACCCACATGCGGCGACTGCGGGAAAAGATCGGCGACGTGGCGCGCTTCCTCGAGACGATCCGCGGAGTCGGGTACCGGTTCCGGGCGGAGGAATGACACGAGAAGGTTTTGAACGGGAAGTCCGGTAAGGATTGCCGCCGGCCCTTCCCGTCCTTCCCGCTCTTTCTGTTTAACTCCGATCTATGACTCTGATTGGCATCCTTCTGGTCGTCGTTCTGCTCGCGGCCTCCGCCGTGATCTGGTGGCAGCACGGCCAGTTAAGGTTGGTGCGCACGCGTCACGCGAAGGAGCTCGCCGCGCAGCGCACGCGGCGCGAGGTGGAACTCGCGGCGCAAGCGGAGCGCACGGCGGCGCTGTTCGACCGGATGGTCGAGGGGATCATCGTGGTGGGGCCGAACGGACGCATCCGCATCGCCAACCGCGCGGCCGGGGCGCTGTTTGACTTCCCCCCCCCGGCGTCCGAGCGAACCGTGCTCGAGGCCACGCGGCACCACGAAGTCGCCGCTCTGGTCGCGCGCCTCGAACGCGAACCGGAGGTGCTCAACCATGAGCTGCGCCTCGAGAGCGTGGCGGAGACGCGTTACCTGCAGGTCAATGCCCTCGCGCTGCGCGCCACCGACGGCGCGCGGGACGGTGCCATCCTCGTGTTTCACGACCTCACGCGCCTCCGCCAGCTCGAGTCGGTGCGCCAGGAGTTCGTGGCCAATGTGAGACACGAGCTGCGAACGCCGCTCTCGCTCATCAAGAGC
>JBEIHL010000021.1:0-12184 GCA_040381375.1 Opitutaceae bacterium | reverse complement strand
CGTGCACGTACAGCCCCAGCGGCGTCTCAGCTTTGGCTTGCTCTGAGGGAGGCGCGATCATTACTAACGCGTTTCAACCGCCTGGTTCTTCACTCTAGGATACAATGCACACCAACCGAATTTCTCCCGCGAGGAAAATCATCGTCTGGCTCACCGCCGCGCTCGGTCTCGCTCTCCTCACCGGGTGCGAAACCGTCACGCTCACGGACCTCACGCCGAAGTCGATGGCGGAGAATCCGTCGCAAATCTACACGTTCAGCCTGCGGGCCACGCCGCGCACGAGCACGGTGCAGGGCGTCGACCCCAAAATCGTCGTGGACGGCCAGAGCCACAACATGAAGAAGAGCCCGCTCGGGGAGAACATTTACGACTTCGAGTACCAGTTGCCCCCGGGGCGCGACCGGATGGCCTACTACTTCCTGGTCAATTTCAGCATCGAGGGCGGCGGCCGCGTGGCGGCCCACGAGACCTACACCCAGGTGGAAACGGTGCAGATCATGCGCCGCTACGTACTCTCGCTCGAAGTCAACCGCGGCCCAGTCGGCGCCCGCATCAGCATCCTGGGGCGTGGCTTTACGCCGCAGGACGTCGTGCACTTCGACGGCACCGCCGCGCGCACCGTGTTCGAATCGCCGAACTCGCTGAGCTTTTTTGTCCCGCCGGTCGGCCCGAGCCGCAACTACCAGGTCACGGTCAACGGCACCACCGGCAACTCCCCGGTCGGCACGTTCCGCGTCGATGCGGGCACAGTCTCGGTCACGCCGTCGTCGCTGTCCGTGCGCACCGGCGAACGCCAGACGCTGACGTTCACGGTGCCGAATCCGGCGCCGGCGGGCGGCACGCTGCTCGACGTTACGACGGATATTCCCGAGAGCGTGATCATGCCCGAGGTCATCATCCCGCAGGGCCAGACGAGCATCACGGTCACGGTCGAAGGCGGCCGGCCGGGCACGGGCAACCTGTTCCTCAAGGGCTTCAGCTCGGGTGAGCTGACGATTCCGACGACCGTGAGCCCCCGCTGAGAATTTCACCGGGAGAAACCACGAAACACCCGAACTACCCGAAACGGCTCCGGCCCTTTCGGGGGTTTGCTGGGTTTCGTGGTTTTTTCGTCTGGTCAGTGACCGTTGAGGACCACGTAGACCGGACGGTGGTCACTCGCTTCGCGCACGCCGGGGCCGTCGTAAACGCGGGCGACGCCATCGCGCACCGCGGGGACCAGGCCCGGCGACACCAAAATGTGGTCGACGCGCGCGTAGGTTTCCTCGCGTCGGTAAGCATAGCTCCACACCTCGCCGCGGGAATCACCGCCGGTCAGCAGCGTCGCGATATCCTTCTTCCCCCGTTTCTGCAGGAACGCGAGCGCCCGGCTCGTGCGCGAATCGTTGCAATCGCCGAGCACCACAAACCGCGCCGTCGCGGGCGCAGGAAAACGCTGCAGAACCCGATCGCGAATCGCCGTGGCCTCGCCGGCCCGCCGGATCGCTGAATCTGAGTCTTCGGGGCGATCGGTGAACCGGCTTTTCAGGTGGATCGCAAACACGGTGACGTCACCGGCCGCGGTCGAGAAAGTCGCTTCGAGCAACCCGCGCTTTACGGTGGCCTTGCCGCCCAAATAGGAGAACTGAAGATCGGCATGCGTGGTCACCGCCGTCAGCGGCACGCGCGCGAGCACGGCGAGGTGACGATCGTCGTCGGCCGCCGCCGCGAGCGCCGCATGCGGGTAATCGAAGCCCTCGGACTTGAGGTCGCGGCGCAACTCGTCGAGGTGCGCCTGACCGCCCATTTCCTGGACGAAGAGCAGGTCGGCGTTGAGGCCGCGGATCACGGTGCGTAGCGCCCGCTTCTGCGCCTCGGGCTTGGGATAGTCCGGGCGGAAGCCCACCTCCGTCATGCGATTCGCCGAACCATAGTTCTCGAGGTTGTAGGTGGCGACCGTGACCGGTTCCGCCCGGAGGCCGACGTTGCCGCCGAGCGCGCCGAAGCCGAGGCAGAGCGCTCGGAGCAGAAACGCGGCAGTGGGCGGGAGCATGGCTTCGATCGATGACGCCGAGCCGGGCCGGAGCTCAGGCGGCCTTGACGAGCGCCGCCTCGCGTTCGACGAGCGTCGGGTGGGAGTAGTAAAAGCCGCTGAACCAGCGATGCGGGGTCAGGTTGGAAAGATTCTTCTGCGCGAGTTTGCGCAGGGCTCCGATCATCGCGGCCGGGCCGCCGATCGCGTCGCGGGCAAAGGCGTCGGCTTCGTATTCGAATTTCCGCGACATCAGATTGCTCAGCGGCGCAAACCAGAACGTCACGACGCCGCTCAGCAGCCCGAACAGCAGGAATGACGGCGCGATCTCGCCCGGGGGGAACCCGAACGCGGTGTTGAACCAGAGGCTGCGGGCCCGCCACGCGATGACCGCGAAGCCACCGAGCATCGTGGCGGCCGACAGCGCGATCATCTTGGGAATGTGTCCGCGCCGGTAGTGGCCGATCTCGTGCGCGAGCACGGCCTCCAGTTCCTCCGGCGTGAGCTGCGCAATAAGGGTATCGAACAGCACGATGCGCCGAAACCGCCCGAAGCCGGTGAAGTAGGCGTTGGAGTGTCCCGAACGCTTGGAGCCGTCGATCACCTCGATCGTGTTGGCCTTGAAGCCCGTTCGCTCGCCCAGGGCCAGGAGCCGGGAGCGCAGTTCGCCCTCGGGCAGCGGCGTAAGCTTGTTAAAAAGCGGCAGGATCAGCTTCGGGTACAGGATCATCATCAGCAGTTGGAAGGCGAACATCACCCCGAAAGCCCAGATCCACCAGGTGGCCCCGGTCCACTGCACGAGCCATAGGAGAACCCAAAGCAGCGGGAAACCGATGGCGATCCCGAGCAGCGCACCCTTGAATTTGTCCGAGACCCAGAGGCCGGGCGTGCTTTTGTTGAAGCCGAATTTCTGCTCGAGGCGGAACTGCTCCCACCATTCGAACGGCAGGGACGGCAGTCCGAGCAGCAGCATCGCCGCGATGATGAAAAGCACCCGGGTCCAGATCGAATCGGGCCCGCCCCAACTGACAATGAGCGAGAAAAGCGTAGGCAGCACCCCACCGAACACCACCAAGGCGAGCACAAGGGTATCGAAAATGCCCGTCAGCACGCCGAACCGGGATTTCTCCAGCGTGTACGCCACCGACTTGGCATAGGTCGCGTGGTCCATGATCGCCGCCACGGCGGGTGGCGGGGCGCCGGCATGCCGTTGCACCTCGGCGCGATTCAGGCTGGCGAGGACGAGTTCGGCGATCAACCGCAGGAGAAGCAGGACGCCCGCGGTCAGGAGGACGTACGTCATGGCCTCAATCCACGCGAATTGTCCGGCGCCGCCAGCCCAAAGATGATTTGAAATAAGGGATTCCGGCCGCATCGTTTGCACCTGTGGATGCCACCGAAGCCCGTCTCTCGTTCGAAGCCGCTCTCGGCCAGCTTGAAATCATCGTGGAAGCGATGGAGTCCGGCGATGTCCCGCTCGCCGAGCTGTTGGCCAAGTTCGAGGAGGGCAATCGCCTGCTGAAGATCTGCGAGGCCCGGCTAAAGGAGGCGGAACTGAAGATCGAGCAGCTAAAGAAGCAAAAGGATGGCGGCGTGGCCTTCGAAAAGTTTGAAGCCGGTCGCGAAGACTGAATTGCTGACCGTTTCCGTAACGACGTCCTGATGAACGAATCCACTCCCTCGCCTTCGCCACGCTTGCTGGCGACCATCGGCGGTCCGTCCCAACTCAAGGCACTTGCGCCCGCGCAGTTGCCCCAGCTCGCGCAGGAGATTCGCGAGGAGCTCATCGCGATCACCGCCAAGAACGGCGGGCATATCGGTCCTAATCTGGGCGTGGTCGAGCTGACGATCGCGTTGCACCGGGTGTTCGACTCGCCGAATGACCAGTTCGTCTTCGACGTCGCCCACCAGGGCTACGTGCACAAGCTGCTGACGGGACGTGGCGGCGAGTTTTTCCGACGCCTACGGCAGTCCGGCGGCGCCAGCGGTTTCCTCTATCGGCGGGAAAGCCCGCACGACCCATTTGGGGCGGGGCACGCCGGCACCGCACTGTCCGCGGCCCTCGGCATGGCCACGGCCCGCGACCTGCGCGGATCGAAAGAGCATGTGGTGGCCGTCTGCGGCGACGCCGCGTTTACCTGCGGAATCACGCTCGAGGCGCTGAACAACGTCGTCAGCTCAACCCAGCGTTTGATCGTGATCCTCAACGACAACGAGTGGTCGATCGCGAAGAATGTCGGGGCGATCTCGAACTACCTCAACCGGATCAGCACGAGTCAGACGTACAACAAGCTGCACCATGACGTGGAGGCGTTCTTCAAGAGCTTCCCCGCGGGCGTGGAGATGAACCGCATTTACATGAAGTGGAAGCGCGAGACGAAGGACTTCTTCGTCGAGTCGTCACTGTTCGAAAAATTCGGGCTGCGCTACCTGGGGCCGGTGGACGGACACGATTTGGAGGCGTTGCAGAAGAACCTCGAGTTCGCGAAGCACTGCGATGTGCCGGTCATCATCCACGTCCTGACCAAGAAGGGCAAAGGACTCGAGGCGGCGATCGCGCACCCGGAGAAGTTTCACGGCGCCGCGCCCTTCGACCCGATCACCGGCGAGAGCCGGAAGGCCGCGCCCGGGGCGGCGACGAATTATCAGGATGTGTTCGGCCAGGCGCTCACGCGGTTCGCGCGCGCCAACCCCAAGATCGTCGGCATCACCGGCGCGATGCCCAGCGGCACGGGACTTTCCCATCTCGCCGAGGGCGTGCCCCAGCAGTTCTTCGACGTCGGCATCGCGGAGGAGCACGCGGTCATCTTCGCCGCCGGTCTGGCCACGAAGGGTTTCCGGCCGGTGTGCGCCATCTACTCGACCTTCCTTCAGCGGGCCTACGACCAGGTCGTGCACGACGTGGCCCTGCAGGAATTGCCGGTGACCTTTTGCATGGACCGGGCTGGCCTCTCGCCGAACGACGGTCCCACGCACCACGGCCTCTTCGACCTCGCGTACCTGCGTTGCGTGCCGAACGCGACGATCATGCAACCCAAGGACGAGGACGAACTCGTCGACATGCTGCACACGAGCCTGCAGTTACCCGGCCCCGGTTTCATTCGCTATCCCCGCGGCGCCGGGACTGGCGCAACGATCAAGTCCCAGCCGGCCCTGGTGCCCGTCGGCCATGCCGAGGTTCTGCGCGAAGGATCGAACCTCATGATCTGGGCACTCGGGAACATGGTGCAGGACGCCCTGAAACTCGCCGAGCGGCTTGCCGCCGAGGAGCATCTCTCCGTGGGCGTGGTCAACGCGCGCTTCGTCAAGCCGCTCGACCGGGCCCTGCTGCTGAGTCACGCGGCGTGCATTCCGCTGCTGGTGACGATGGAGGATCATGTACTCGCGGGCGGATTCGGCAGCGCGGTGCTGGAAGCCCTGCAGGATGCGGATTGTCCGACCGCGGTGGAACGCATCGGATGGCCGGATAAGTTCATCGAACACGGCACGAGCAGCGAGGTGTTGCGTGCCAGCTATGGGCTGTCGCCCGACGATATTCACCGCCGCGTGCTCGCGCGCTGGCGGAATCTCCGCGAGGAGCACGTGGCCGCGGACGTGTGACGCGGCGGCGGCGTTGTAGCAGCGGCCTTACGCCGCGACCTCACGATCGGCCTCACACCCGGTCGCGGCGTAAAGTCGCTCCCCCAACGGCGGGCTCGTTCCCACCGAGCACAAAAAAACCGCGCACCCTGAGGTGCGCGGTTTGAATGAAGTTAAAGGAGCGAAGACGAACTTACTTCTTCGCTTCGGCCTTCTTCTCGATCTTACCCGCGCCGCCGCACTTCGTGCAGTTGTCGCCCTTCTTGGCGTTCTCAACGCAGCACGCATGCCCGCAGGCCTTGCCACTGGCCTGCGCCTTCGTGCAGCAACCGGCGACCTTCGACGCTTCGTTGGCGGCGAATCCAACGCCGGCCGCGAACAACGCAGCGGCGATGATTAGTAACGATTTGGTGGAGCTCATCTTTTTTTTGGTTGGGATACTCTGACTGGTGCGGGCGGAGGGAGTCGAACCCTCCTCTCAGGCTTGGGAAGCCCACATAATAGCCGATATACTACGCCCGCAGAAAGAACGTATCGGGAGATGAAATGTGCCGGGGCCCGGGGGTTCGCAAGAGCAAATGATACGCCGCTCTTCGCCCTGCCCAGACCCGTCCCATCGCCCCCTAACTCATTGATAGCCCCGCCGGCCCTCCAGGGCGCTCTTGAGCGTCACGCTGTCGGCATAGAGCACGCCGCCGCCGCTGGGCAACCCGAAGCCGATTCGCGTCGTGGCCACGCTACCACCGGCCGGAAGGTGTTCCGTGATGAAGTGGCAGGTCGCCTCGCCTTCGACGTCATTCGGCAGGGCCAGGATCAACTCCCGGAGTTCGCCAGCTTCAAGCCGCGCCCAAAGCGAAGCCAAATTCAGATCGGCCGGCCCCACGCCGTGCAGGGGCGAGAGCTTGCCGTGCAACACGTGGTAGACGCCCTTGTAGGCTCCGCTCCGCTCGATGGCCACGAGATCGGGGACGTGTTCGACGACGCAGACGAGCGTGCGATCCCGCTTCTCGTCGGCACAGATCGGACAGAGTTCCGCCTCCGCGAGATTGCCGCAGCGGGCACACCGTCGCACCGCCTTGGCCGCGGCTTCCAGCGCGGCGACGAGTTCCGGCAACCGCGCCGGCTTCTCCACCAGCAGGTGCAGCGCGATGCGTTCGGACGAACGATAACCGAGACCGGGAAGCTGCTTGAGTTGCTTCTGGAGCTGTTCGAACGCTGACGTCATGCCCGGGTGCGCCGTGCGGTCGCAGACGATCCGCCGGTCAGAACAGACCCGGCATCTGGAACGAGCCCGTGACCTTCTGCATCTCGGCTTCGTTGTATTCCTTCGCCTGCTTGGCGGCATCCTGCACCGCGGCGAGAATGGTGTCGCTCACGAGCTGCCCGTCCTCCTTGAGGAACTCGGGATCGAGCGTCAGCGCGAGGAACTTGCCACTCCCGCTGATTTTGATCTTCACCGCTCCTCCCCCACTGGTGACTTCCAGTTCCTTGGCATCGAGCTGCACCTGCAGCGCTTCGATGCCGCGTTTCATTTTCTCCGCCTGTTTAACGAGTTTGCCTAGGCCAGCCATGGTGAAAGAGATTGAGTTTCGAAACCCGTCGGAA
This sequence comes from Opitutaceae bacterium, assembly GCA_040381375.1. Taxonomy (GTDB): domain Bacteria; phylum Verrucomicrobiota; class Verrucomicrobiia; order Opitutales; family Opitutaceae; genus ER46. The sequence continues at coordinate 4,989 of JBEIHL010000021.1, read as the reverse complement.
ACGTGACGGAATCAGCAGTCCAGCGCCAGCCCGGGGGCTAACGCGACAACAATTTCGCGTAGCCTTCACGGAACGTCGGATAACGCGGTTTCCAGCCGAGCAGCGCCTTGGCTTTGCGATTCACAATTACGCGATCCGGCGTGCCCATTCCCCTGCCCTCCGCCGGCTCGCCCGTAAAAGTCGGTTCCACCACGCCCAAGGTCGACGCGAGCCAACGCACGATCTCGGCCTTGGTCGCAGCGCCATCGTCGGCCAGGTTGATGACTTCGTTTGCCACCGTGGCCGGGGCCGCAAGGCAGGCGGCGATGGCATCGACGATATCGTCGCGATGGATGAGATTCAGGTGATGCTGCCCGAATCCTGAAATCGCCCCCGCCTTCACTTGCTCCAGCAGGTGATGTCGGCCGGGGCCGTAAATTCCGGCCAGTCGCAAAATGAATCGACGACCCACGGCCTCGCCGGCCGCCGCCAAGCGCGCCTCGGTATCCAGCAGGAGCTGCGCCCGTTCGTTGCGCGCGGTCGCGGGCATCGTCTCGTCGACCCGGGCTCCATCGCCTTGCGGGTAGACCGACGTGCTGCCGGTGTAGACCAGTGTGCCAATCCGGCCCTTCACCCTGGCCCACCCGAGAATCGACTCCATCCCGCCGACGTAGCTCCGGCGATAGGCTTCGACGCCCCCGCCGCCGGAACTCACGCAATCGACCGCGAACTCCGGCTCGCCCGGGATATCGTCGTGCCAGGCGGAGCCGGCAAGATCCGCCACGACCGTCGACAGTCCCACCTCGCGCAACAAGAGGGCGGTTGCCGGATTTCGGGTCAGCGCGGTGACCTTCAGACCCGCCGCATCGCCCCATCGGGCGACGGCCGCTCCAACGTAGCCGCAGCCGAAAACCACGAGACGCTTTCCGGCGAGAGAGTTCATGACAATGCAGCAGCGTCGACCATGAGTGCCCGCTGCGCAAGCGCCCTGCGGGGTTGCTCCGCACGCGGGACGCGCTCACCTTGCGGGCATGGCCACGGTGCTGACTTTGCTCGCGGAAGGTTTCGAGGAAATCGAGGCGATCGTCCCGATCGACCTGTTGCGCCGGGCGGGCGTGGACGTCACGACCGCCGCGCTCGTTCCGGGCCAGCCGGTCACCGGCCGGAGCGGCATCACCGTCACCGCCGACACGGATCTCGCGACGGTGTCCGGGCGCACGTTCGACTGCGTCTTCCTTCCGGGCGGAGCGGGCGTGAAACACCTCCGAGCCGACCGGCGGGTGCGCGCTCTCGTCCAGCAACAGGCCGGGGCGGGCCGGTGGATCGCAGCGATCTGCGCCGCGCCCACCGTGCTCCACGACGCGGGTCTGCTGGCGGGGCACCGCTACACGGCGCACTTTTCCGTCGCCCATGAACTCCCCCAGTTGCTCGCGGACGAACGGGTCGTCACCGACGGGCGGATCGTTACCTCCCGCGGCGCGGGCACGGCGCAGGACTTTGCGCTCGACCTGATCACGAAGCTCGTCTCGGCGGAAAAGGCCGCCGAAGTCGCGCGCGCGATCTGCGCGTAGGAAAGTCGTGCACGCGAGGACGCAGCTCAAAGCAGGAGAGATTCCATTGGCCTTCAAGTCACCGATGAAAACGAATGCACTGACAGGTGGAGCGGCTTGTCCTCAAGCCGCTGCGGATGGATCAGTCGAACGTCAGCCGCTTGGGGACAAGCGGCTCCACCCCTCTTCAGACCTCCTTCCTCCAACCTTTCCCTGATGCCCACCCCAACGTACGACTTCATCGCCATCGGTGGCGGTAGTGCCGGTTTCAACGCCGCGCGCCTGGCCGTTTCGCTCGGCCTGAAAACCGCCGTCATCGACAGCGCCCGCGAGCTCGGCGGGCTCTGCATTCTGCGCGGCTGCATGCCGTCGAAAACCCTGCTCTACATGGCGGAGGTGCTGCACCTCGCCCAGAAGGGGAAGACGTTTGGTCTGCGCATTCCATCGGCCCGGGCCGACATGAAGGCGATGCACGCCCGAAAGAAGAAGATCATCGCCGAGTTCGCCGACTACCGGCGGCGCGCCCTGACCGCGGGCAAGTTCGCGCTCCTTCGCGCCCAGGCCCGGTTTCTGGACGCGCACACGCTTCAGCTCTCGAACGGTGAGCGGGTGCGGGCGAAAAACATTCTCGTCGGCACCGGTTCAAAGGTCAGCGTGCCTCCCGTGCCCGGACTGGCGCAGGTACCGTTCTGGACGAGCGACGAGGTGCTCGACCTCGATTTCGTGCCGCGCTCGGTGATCGTGCTCGGGGGCGGCATCGTGGCGTGCGAACTCGCCCAGTTTCTCAACCGCATTGGCACCCGCGTCATCCTCGTGCAACGCAGCGCCAACATCCTGCGCGATCATTCACCCGACGCCTCGATGGTCGTGCAACAGGCCTTCGTCGACGAAGGCATCGAGCTCTTCGCCGGTACGCAGCTCCAGGCCGTGGCGCATGACCGGCGCGGCTTCACCGTCGAGTTCCTCCACGACGGCCAACGAATCCAGCGGCGCGCCGACCATCTGTTCAACGCGCTCGGCCGCGAGCCCAACATCGCCGGCTTGGATTTGCCCGCGGCCGGCGTCACCACGCGCCCGAACGGCCCCATCGTAACGAATCGCTGGCAGCAGACGAACGTGCCGCATATCTACGCCGCCGGCGACTGCGCCGGCCCCGCGGAAATCGTGCACATCGCGATTCAACAGGGGGAACTGGCCGCGCGTCACGCCGCGGGCGTGAAGGGACTGAAGCCCGTGGACTACTCGCTCCTGCTGAATGTCGTCTTCACCGATCCCCAACTCGCCACGATCGGAGTGCTCGAAAGTGAATTGAACGACAATGGCGTCGCTCATCTGGTCGCGAGCTATCCTTTCAACGATCACGGCAAGTCGATCCTGATGGACGCCAATTACGGTTACGTGAAAGTGATCGCCGAACCCAAGCGCGGCCGCATCCTCGGCGCCGAAATCGTCGGGCGCGACGCCGGTGAACTCATCCACGCTTTCAGCGGCCCGCTCGCGATGAAGGCCACCGTCTTCGACCTGCTGCGCGCGCCGTGGTATCACCCTACGCTGGCGGAGATCGTCACGTATCCGCTGGAGGAAATTGCGGAGAAGATCAGCGCCAACTCCCGGCGCTGAATGGGAGCGCGGCCGTCCCCGGCCGCATCGATAGAAATGCGGACGAGGGCGTCCGCGCTCCCAGGAAAAAAACTCTACCTCGCCGCCGCGATCGCCAGCAGGTCCGCCAGCTCCACGCGTTTCTCGTAAAGCGCCTTGCCGACAATCACGCCGTCGAGATTGGCGTGATGACGGGCGAGCTCGGCGAGTTTGACCACGTCCTCGCGCCGGCTGACTCCGCCGCTCGCGATCACGCCGAAGCGACCGGCGGCCAGCATCGCTTCCTGTGCCGGGAAATTCGGTCCCGTGAGCATGCCATCCGTGCCGATGTCGGTATGAATCAGCGTGCGCACGCCCAGGGCGTCCATGCGCTGCGCCAGCGCGAGCGCGCTCATCGCCGCCGTCGCCACCCAGCCCTTGACCGCGACCTGCCCGTTCTTCGCATCGATGCCGACGGCCACCTTGTCGCCGAAGGCCTGCACGAGTTCGCCGACGAACGTCTCGCTCTCGGCCGCCCGCGTCCCGATCACGACCCGACTGACGCCGAAACCGAGCGCGCGTTCCACCGTCGCTCGCGTGCGCAGGCCGCCGCCGAGCTGGACCTTCATCCCCAGCGCCGCGATGGCCTGCACAGCCGTGAGATTTTGCGGTTCACCCGCGAAGGCTCCGTCGAGATCGACCACATGCACCCAGGTGCTGCCCGCGGCCTTGAACTGCGCGGCGACCTCGGCAGGGTTCTCGGCGTAGACCGTTTCCTGGTCGGCGCGACCTTGCGTCAGCCGCACACAGCGGCCGCCCTTGATGTCGATGGCGGGATAAATCGTCATTCGCCAAAAACGCTTTGCGCCCACGCCGGACAGCGCGAGAATAAAACCCATGGCGTCCTACAAAGTCCCTGCGTTTCTCGCTGAATTGCTCCACGCCCGTTCGCCCTCCGGCTACGAGGCGGAGGCCCAGGCGGTCTTCGATCGCCACGTGAAGCCGCTGGCCGACGTCTACGCGAACGACGCCATGGGCAACCGGATCGCGACACTTAATCCGAAGGGCGATCCCGTGCTGATGCTCGCCGGCCACATGGACGAGCTCGGCCTCATCCTCACCTATATCAACAAGGACGGCTTCATCTATTTCGACACGATCGGCGGGCACGACTTGAGCGTGATCTCGGGCCGCCGCGTGATCATCCAGACCGCGAACGGGCCGGTGAAGGGTGTCACCGGTAAGCGAGCGATCCACCTGATGGACGACGAAGACCGCAAGAAGGTGCCGAAGAAGCACGAGATCTGGATCGACATCGGCGCCGGCTCCAAAGCCGAGGCGCTCGAGCGCGTGAGCATCGGTGACGTCGCCACCTACGATCACGAACTCGAAATGATCCATGGCAGTGTCGGCACGGCGCGCGCCTTCGACAACAAGGTCGGCGCCTATATCGTCGGCGAGACGCTCATCCGGCTGGCGAAAGAAAAGAAGCCGCTCGCGGCGAAGGTCGTCAGTGTGGCCACGTCGCAGGAGGAAATCGGTGTCCGCGGCGCGACCACGTCAGCGTATCTCGTGAACCCGCACCTCGCCGTGGCGATCGACGTCGGCCATGCGACCGACCACCCCGACTGCGACAACCGCAAGTTCGGCGAAACCAAGCTCGGCGGTGGCCCGATCCTTTGCCGCGGCGCAAACATCAATCCGAAGATTTACGACCGGTTGCTGAAAGCGGCGAAGAAGGCGCACATTCCGTATCAGATCGAGGCCGATCCCCGACCGACGGGCACCGATGCGAGGGCGATCCAGGTGGGCCGCGGCGGCATCGCGACGGGCCTCGTGAGCATTCCTCTGCGCTACATGCACACGCCGAGCGAGGTCGTTG
>JBEIHL010000020.1:0-12197 GCA_040381375.1 Opitutaceae bacterium | reverse complement strand
GCTCGCGCTCGCGGCGGTCATGGCCTTCGGGCCCCCGGCGTGGCGGCAGCGCTGGCGGCGGCCGTTTCAAGTCGGCGTCGTGGTCTACGTCGGCTTTATCAGCGGCGACATGGTCACCCAGCAATTGCTCGCCGGGTGGTCGCGCACCGGCATCCCGTGGAGCACCGCGCCCGGGCTGGTGTTACTCACGGTCGCGGCCTTGCTCGTGCCGTGGGCGACGCGCAAGCCGATCTACTGCCACCAGCTCTGTCCGCATGGCGCGGCCCAGGAATGGATCGGCAAACTGCGCCCGGCCCGGCTGCACGTCACGTTGTCCGGCGGCGTCGGGCGGGGCCTCGAGTTCCTCCCGGCCGGCTTGCTGCTGCTCGTCGTCGTCGTGGCCATGATGGCGGTGCCCCTTGATCTCGCGGGCGTCGAGCCCTTCGATGCGTACCTCGTGCGCACCGCGGGCCTCGCCACCATCGGCGTCGCGATCGTCGGGCTGGTGGCCTCGTTTTTCGTGCCGCAGGCCTACTGCCGTTTTGGCTGCCCCACCGGCGCGCTGCTCAATTTCGTCCGCGCCCGTGGGCCGGCGGATCGGTTTTCGCGTCGGGACGCCGCGACCCTCGCCCTCGTCGCCGTCGCCGTGCTGATCAACTGGCAGTACGTGTCGCTCATCCATTGGGTGAAGGGCGTGCCGTGAGCGGCGCGCTCCGTATGCTATGGGCCCTGGGACTTGGCGTGGCTGCATTGCCAGGTGCCGATACGACGACGTTGGTGGGGCGGGCGATGGGAACCGGCTGGACGGTGAAGCTCTCGGTTGGCCCGGCTTCGCTGAACCGCAAGGAGGTGACGCGTAACGTCAGCGAACGCCTTGAGCAACTGGAGCAGCTCTTCTCCACCTACCGCCCCGATTCGGCTCTTTCCCGTTTCAATCGCGCTACGGAATCCGGCTGGGTGGCGGTGGCGCCCGAAATCGTGGCCGTGGCCCAGGCGTCGCGCCGGATCAGTGAACTGACCGCGGGTGCATTCGACGTCACGGTGCTGCCGCTGCTGGAACTTTGGGGCTTCGGTCCGAACGGCGGGATTGGAACCGTGCCGTCGGCTCCCGCGATCGCCCGGATCCGGGCGCGCGTCGACTGGCGGCAACTCGAAGTTCGCGCGGTGCCGCCGGCACTGCGGAAGGGACGCACGGACCTGACGGCGGATTTCTCATCGATGGCGAAGGGTTTCGCCGCCGACGAGGTGAGCCGGCTGCTCCGGGATCTCGGCCTGACCCGGCATCTGGTGCAGGTGGGCGGAGACGTTAAAGCCGCCGGCGACGACTGGCCGGTGGCCATCGAACGTCCGCTCGAGGATCGCTCCGAACTCGAGGGCGTGGTGACGCTCAATGGCGACGCGCTGTCGACGTCCGGGGACTACCGGAATTTTTTTCGCGTTGGGACGCGCCGTTACGGACACATCATCGACCCGCGCACGGGCGAGCCTGCACACCACGCGCTCGCCGCAGTCAGCGTGATCGACCCGTCGTGCGTGCGCTCGAGTGCCCTGGCGACGGCGCTGTTCGTACTCGGCCCGGACGACGGTTGGCGGCTGGCGCAGCGCGAAGGGCTCGCGGCCCTGTTCTTCGTACGTGCCGGGGACGGTTTCGAGCGCCGGGTGACGCCGGAGTTCGAACGCCGGCTGCGCCGGCGCTGAGTGGTAACGTCAAGGTGGAGCAGCCTGTCCCCAGGCAGCTTGAGGCACGGTACATAGATCAATACGCGGGCTTCGCGTCGATGCGGCAAACCAAGCAGCCTGGGGACAGGCTGCTCCACCCGGCATGCGTTTCAGAACGGCCGTCCGTCCGCCTTCGTCCCGCAGAGGCAGACCTCGAGCCCGAGTTCTGCGGCGAGCGCGGCCTTGGCGTACATCGCGAGGTCGGCCTCCTTGGCGGACTTCGCATAGGCGACCTGGATGTGGTTGGCCTGGTGTCGCGCCATCATCTGGTCCCGCGTCACCCCGTAGGTCACGGCGTGCATGATCGGCCACTGCACGGTCGTCTCCTTCCAGCGGCGCTCGGTTTCCTCGTGGGGCAGGGCGATGACCTTGGCGCGGCCAAGGTCCATCTTGAGCTTGCCCTCGGCGACGAAGACTCGGCTCCAGACGATCTCGCCCGGCTTCGCGATGCCGCGCACCGTGCCGCCGCCGAGCCGGAAGTACATCGGCGGCTGGCGCAGGGAATCGGTACCTTTGTATCCGCCGATATGATGCGCAGGCGGGGCGCTGCCCGAAATCAGGAACACCCAGACGTAGTCGTCGGTGGTGCCGCTGCGGTCGCGATCACCCCAGCGCAGGTCATGCAGCGTGTTCTCGACCGGCTGGCCCAGGGCGTGGTGGACCCGGTTCGTGAAGAGGCCGTCGAGCCCGGCGCACTCGTCGACTTCGTTGAAATGCGTGACGGGCTCGCCCGGACGAATGACTTTGCCCGCGGCGTTCTTCACCGGCGGGCGGTCGCTGTTGTTGAGAATGCCCTCGACGAGATCGCTCGCCGGCAAAAGGTCCTTGAGGCCCTGCTGATATTGAATGCCGATCGTCTCGCAGCCGAACTCGTCGGCGATGCGCACGGCGGCGATGTACGTCTTGCACTGCCACAGCACCTGACGCTCGGTGAGCTCGGTCGCCTCGTCGGTCCCGAGGTGGAAGGTCATGCCCTTCTTCAGCAGCCACTGGTAAACCTGTCGCGCCTCGTGGTCGTCGACCTGCGTCGCGCCGGCATAGAGGGCGGACTGCGACAGCCGCTCCTTGAACACGCCGGTGGGAAACAGCAGCTCATCGGGGATGATGGCGTTGAACATGCCCATGCACCCTTCGTCGAACACCCCCATGATCGACTTTCGGCGGCGCAGGTCGGCGGCGATTTTCTTCGCCACGGCGCGCGCCTTCGGGGGCACCGACGTTTGCGCGAGGGGCTTCACGTGCGTTGTGCGATGCTTCACGACGCCGGTCGTGAGCCAGGACTGCAGGCCCTTCAGGAAATAGTCGTCGGTGAAATCCTCGCTCCAGAGCGTCGAGTAGGTCACGCCGGCCTTGGTGAGCGAGCCGTTGAGATTCAGCATGCCCACGAGCCCTGGCCAGGTGCCGCTCCAGTTGGCGACGGTCAGGATCGGACCACGGTGCGAGATGAGCCCCGCGAGCACGTGATGCGAATACTGCCACACCGCCTCGGCGACGATCAGCGGCGCGTCGGGATCGACGGTGGCGAAAACCTCCATCCCCTCCTTCTGGGAGCCGATGAAGCCATGCTTGAGCGCCGGCTTGTACGGATGCGCCCGGACGAGGCGGGCGCCGAGCTTCGCGGCCGCGGTGCCGAGCGCCGTTTCCATCGCGTGCTGGGCGGGCCAGCAGATTTCGTTGGCAGATGGGCGGAGGTCGCCGCTGGCGACCAGGAGGACGTTTTTCGTTTTGGCCATGAGGGCGCAGGTGGGGTCGGGAGCGAAGCAGTGGGACGCCGGGGGGCGTCAAGCGGACCGGCGTCCCCGTCGATCGTCCTTGTCATCCAACGGATGACGAACCCGGCGGCCGGCCCTGGGAGCGCCGGCCTCCCGCCCGGCCTCCGATCGAACGCATGCCGAGCTGGAGCTCAGCGCTCCCAGGGTCGCATTCGCCGGTTGATGGGCCGGGGTGGGTAGCGCGCGCTTGCGGGCGGTCCCGGGAGGCTTTGTCATCGCGGGGTGAATTCCCCGGTTACGATCCAGGCGTTCGAGGTGGCGCCGCTCAACATCCCCCTTTTCGAGCCGTTCGGCATCTCGGGCGGAGCGCAGGCGGTGGCGGCCAATGCGCTCGTCACCCTGGTGCTCGTCGACGGCACGGTTGGCTACGGCGAGGCGGCGCCGCTGCCCCCCTACAACGGCGAGACGCAGGCGGACGCCCTGGCAGTGCTCCGGGGGGCCGCGGGTTGGTTGACGGGGAGGGTTGTGACTCTCGATACCTGGCGCGAACTCGCGGCGGAGTTCCGCGTGCGCGGCGGCTCGCGCTGCGGCTCCGCGCAGTGCGCGTTCGAGATGGCGCTGCTCGATGCGCTGACCCGGAACGGGGGCCTGCCGTTGTGGCGGTATTGCGGCGGCGCGGGGACGGAGCTCGAGACGGACATGACCGTGACGACCGGCTCCGCGGCGGAGGCGGCGGCGGGAGCACGGGCGATTCGCGCCCGCGGAATTCGGATGATCAAAGTAAAGGTCGGCGGCAAGCTGGGTGCCGCCCATGATCTCGCGCGGATCGCGGCGATCCACGAGGTGGCGCCGGATTCGCCGCTGATTCTCGATGGCAATGCCGGGGTGTCGCGCGCGGCGGCCAGCGAGCTGGTGCGTGGCATCAAGGCGCTGGGCGTCGTGCCCGCGCTGCTCGAACAGTGGCTGGCGAAGGACGATCTCGCGGGCGCGCGGGCGCTGGCGGAGGAGAGCGGCTGGCTGGTGGCGGCGGACGAAACCGTGACCACGGCGAATGATGCGAGGCGGGTCGTGTCCGCGCGGGCGGCGCAGGTGATCAACATCAAGCTCATGAAGGGCGGACTGGCCGAGGCGTTCGATATCGCCGCGGTCGCGCGCGGGGCCGGGCTCGAGCTGATGATCGGCGGCAACATCGAGTCGATCCTGGCGATGACGGTGTCGGCGTGTTTCGCGGCGGGGCAGGGTGGCTTTCGTTTTGCCGATCTGGATACGCCGCTGTTCCTCGCGGAGAATCCCTTCGAGGGCGGCTACCGGCTCGACGGGGGCCGGATCTCCGTCGCGCACATCGCCGCCGGCCACGGCGTGGTGCCCGGAATCAAGCTCTGATTCGGAGGGTCGGATTAACCACGAAACACACGAAACACACGAAACACACGAAAAGGCCGGACAGATTTTGGTGTATTTCGTGTGTTTCGTGGTCCTCCGGCCTGAGGGCTTGATCCCTTTCGTGGTGGCCGTTTCGCTCGCGCGTCATGGCTCTGAAAACCGCTCTCGTCACCGGCGCGTCGCGCGGCATCGGCCGCGGCATCGCCCTCGAACTCGCCCGCGCCGGCGGTCGCGTCGCGATCAACTATGCCGGCAACGCCGAGGCGGCCGCCGAGGCGCTCGCGCTGGTGAAGGCCGCGGGTGGGGACGGTTTCGTGGTGCAGGGTGACGTCGCGGTGGCCGCGGATCGCGCTCGCATGGTGGCGGAAACGGTCGCGCAGTTCGGCCGGATCGACCTGCACGTGAACAATGCCGGAGTCGCCCCCAAGGTGCGCGCCGACCTGCTCGACGCCGGCGAGGAGAGCTTCGACCGGCTCTTCGCGATCAATCTCAAGGGGCCGTACTTTCTCTCGCAGCTCATCGCGAAGCAGATGCTGCAGCAGGCGCGCGACGCGGAGGGTTTCCGGGGCCGGATCGTGAACATCACCTCGATTTCGGCGTACGCCGCTTCGATCAACCGCGGCGACTACTGCATGGTGAAGGCCGGGCTGGCGATGATGACGAAGCTCTTCGCCGACCGCCTCGCGAACGATGGCATCAATGTATACGAAATCCGGCCCGGCGTGATCGCGACCGACATGACCGGCGGCGTGAAGGAGAAGTACGACAATCTGATCATTCACGCCGAGCGCGGGATCACGCCGATCCGGCGCTGGGGAGTGCCGGACGACATCGGCCGGGCCGTGCGCGCGATTGCCGAGGACCGGTTCCCGTTCTCGACGGGTGCGGTGTTCGACGTCGACGGGGGGTTTCATTTGCACCGGCTGTAGCGCTCCCGGGAGGAAGCTCGATTGCTTTTTTGGTCGCGACACGCGGGCGGGTGCGCACCTTCGCGGCGTGCTGCTCACCTGCCAGGCCGGATTCGAACCGCTGCTCGCCCGCGAGCTGGGGGAACTGCACGGCGTGACGCCGGTCGGGCAGGGGCCGGGGTGGGTGCGGCTGGCGAGCGGGCTCGCGGTGCCGGACCTCACCTTTGCCCACCTGTCCCTGCTGGCGCCGGTCGAAGTGGGCGGCGACTCGGTCAATGCGCTGGCGGCGCGCCTCGAGGAATTTTTTCTGGCGAGCCTGCGGGATGAACGCGTCGCCGCCGCTTGGCCGAGCGTTTGGCTGGGGCCGCCGGAGCTGGTCGGGCTGGGGCGGCGTATCAGCGCCGTGGAGACGGCGTTCGGCGAGCGGCTGAAAAAGAAACTGTCGCGGGTCGCGAAACTGGCGGTGCCGGACCTGCCACGCGGAGTCGGCGCCGGGTCGGTGCGCGGACTCTTCGTGTTCTTTGTGGATTTTGGGCGCGTGCTCGTCGCCCGCGAGGCCTTCGTCCATGGCCAGCGCCGGATGGCGGACGATCCGCTGGCGCCGTCGCGCTCGTACCTGAAGGTCGAGGAGGCGTATGTCATCCTGGGTCGCGAGCCACAGGCCGGGGAAACGGTGTGTGACCTCGGCGCGGCGCCGGGCGGCTGGAGTTTCAGCGCGGCGAAGCACGGCGCGCGGGTCATCGCCGTCGACAACGGTCCGCTGAAAGGCGGAGCGCTCGACCATCCGCGGATCGAACACCGGCGCGAAGACGCGTTTCGCTTTCAGCCGGCGGAGGGGGTGACGTTCGACTGGCTGTTCTGCGACCTGGTGGAGGATCCGCATCATGTGGTGCAGCACATCGTGAGTCCGTGGCTGGCGCGCGGCTGGTGCCGGCGCTTTGTCGTGAACCTGAAATTGGGCCGCGTGGACCCCATCGCACTCCTGCGCGAGCTCCGCGGGGCCGCTTCGCCGCTGGCGGTGCACGCCCCGGGCGCGCGCATTCGGCACCTTTACCACGACCGGGAGGAGTTTACCCTGGTGGGCGAGGTGCAGCGATGAAATCCGACGAACTGAAACTGTGCGGCCTCGCGGCGGTGCGGGCGCGGTACGACCGCGACGCCGGCTCGATTCAGCGGCTGTACTTCGACCTCGCGACGGGGCGGAAGATCGGCGCGATCTGCCGGGCGCTCGCGGCCGCGAAGAAAGTCTACCGGTGCGTTGAGCCGGCCGAGCTGGAGAAGATCGCGGGCAGCGTGCATCACGGCGGAATCGTCGCGGTGGTGGCGGCGCCCCGGTTGCGCTCGCCCGCGCCCACGGACGTGAAGGCGTGGGCGGCGCGGCGCGCACCGTTGCTGCTGCTCGACCGCATCGGCAACGCGCACAACCTCGGCGCGATCGCGCGGACGGCGGGATACTTCGGGCTCGCGCGGATTGTGCTGCCGAACGATCCGATGGCGGCGCTGCCGGGCGAGGCCGCGTTTCGCGTGGCCGAGGGCGGGCTCGAGGCGGTGGAGATTTACCGCGTGTCGACCCTCGCCGGGTTTGTGCGCGAGCTGGTGGCGGCGGGTTACGAGGTGATCGGCGCGGCCACGCGCGGCGGGCGGCCGGAGCTGGCCGTCAGGCAAGGGGCGGAGACGAAGCCGGTGGCCCTCGTCCTGGGCAACGAGGAGCACGGCCTGGCGCCGGCGACGGCGGCTGCCTGCACACGGCTGGTCACGATTCCCGGTTCGGGCGCGGTGGAATCGCTCAATGTTTCGGTCGCGGCGGCGATATTGATGTGGGAGTTGTTCGCGCGGGATGCGACGCGTGGCGCGCCCAATCGCGACACGGTTTGACGCCCGGGTGATTTTGGCGCAGAATCGCGCCGCTTGCTCGCCGGGTGCTCCCGCCTCTTCCATTTCGGCCGCCTGCATCGTTTCGCGCTCCTGGCCGGAATGGGCGCGCTCGGTTCGAGCGGCGGGGCCGCGCGCGTACCGCCTTCCACGCAGGCCTTCATTGAAGCGCACTGCGCGAGCTGCCCCGACGACGTCGAGAAGAAGGGCGGCCTCGATCTCACGGCGCTCGGCTTGCGGCCGGAGGATCCGAAGAATTTCGCCGCGTGGGTGAAGGTGCACGATCGCGTGAGGGCCGGCGAGATGCCGCCGAAGAAAAAAGCGCGTCCGGCTGCGGGCGAAATCGAATCGTTCGTGACTACGCTGGCCGGCCCGCTGCGGGCGGCCGAAGAAGCCGCGGAAGCGGGTCAGGGACGGGCGACGCAACGCCGGCTGAATCGCCACGAATACGAGAACGCCGTGCGCGATCTGCTCGGAGCACCCTGGCTGCAGATCCGCGACGGCCTGCGGGAGGACGGCGAGGCGCACCGTTTCAACAAGATTGGCGACGCGCTCGATCTCTCGCATGTGAATCTCGCGCGCTACCTCGCGGTCGCGGACGAGGCGCTGCGGCAGGTGCTGGCCCACCAGGTCGAGCGGCCGGAGGCGAAGGTGACCCGCTGTTTCGCGCGCGAGCAGCGTTCGTTTTCGGGTCGGATGATCTACTCCGTGTTCAACACCCGGGCGGAGCGGGCGACGTTTCCCTTTCTCGGCACCCAAGCGCAGCCGGACGTGCGTTCGACCACACAACCGATCACCGTGGGCGCCGCCGATCCGGCCACGCGCGAGCTCGAGGCCATGGGAGTGGTCGCTAGTTCGTACGAGCCGATCGAGCTGCGGTTCGAGCGGTTCAAGGCGCCGCAGTCCGGTCGCTACAAGGTTCGCGTGAGCGCGTACTCGGTGTGGGTGGGGCCGGGCAAGGCGGACCGTTGGTGGATTCCAAACTTCGACGACGAGTCGCCGGGTCGCCGGCCGGAGCCACTCACGTTTTATGCGGAGATGCCGCCGCGGCAGTTGCGCCGACTGGGGGCCTACGATGTCGGCACCGAACCCACCACGGGCGAGCTCGATGTTTTCTTGCTCGAAGGCGAAACCATCCGGCCCGACGCCGTGCGTTTCTTCCGCTCGCGACCGTCGAATTGGGTCAACCCGCTCGCGACCCGTGAGGGCCAGCCCGGCGTCGCGTTCCGCTGGCTTGAGGTGGAGGGGCCGCTGCTCGAGGGCTGGCCGAGCGCCGGCCACCGCTTGATGTTTGGTGACCTGCCGCTGCGGAAAAAGCCGGGCGCGGGTGGCGTCGAGGTGGTGACCAAAGAACCGGCCCGCGCAACGACGACGCGGTCGCGGCGCGGCTGGCGTTCTTTCTCTGGAATTCGTCCCCCGACGCGGAGCTGCGAGCGGTCGCGGCTCGCGGGGAATTACGTCGCCCGGGCGTGCTGCGGGCGCAGACCGAACGCCTGCTCGCGCACCCGAAGGCGCGCCAGGTCGTGGACGCGTTTCTCGATTACTGGCTCGACCTGCGGAAAATCCAGGCGACCTCGCCGGATTCGGCGCTCCCAAGTTCACTTCGCCCCGCCGAGCGCCGCCAGCACCTCGGTATCCGGAACCGCCACCCCGCGGAACCACTGGATGCGATTCTCGTTCCAGCGGGCGACGATCCAGTTGGCACCGTCGCGCGCCACGAAGCCGTATTGCACGACGCCGGGCAGGGTATCCGAACCACGGAGACCATCCGCCGAAACGGCCTTCGACTGGAAGAGGTCGATGATGCGGGCGGTGCCGCCGTCCACGCTCACGGGCGTGCCGGTCCGGCGCGTGGCCGCGTCGTGAGGCACCAAGGCGGGAGGCTGCGTGGCGGGTTGCAGGAGATGCCACTCCTTGGCGCCGCCGCTGAGGCCGTGGACCAGGAGAGCCTCCCGATTCGATTCATCGCGCAGGAGGTATTCGCGGCGGTCGTGGCGTCCGTTGACGCGGGCGATTTCCACGATGGCGTGCGCGGCGACCTGATACCGGTGCCGGGCGAGGGTACCGGCGGCGCCGTCGGCCAGCCGGGTGGCGGGCGCGGCGAGCTTCGGCCGCGGGGCGATGGCGGCGGCGGGGCTGCGTGAGGGCTGGGTGAAGCAGGAGCGGACACTGAACAGCGACGTGAGGCCGATGAGCGCGAAGACAATCTTGGTCAGGTTCGAGGCGCTCGACGAACCGGCGGGCGTCTCAGAGGAGAAACTTGCGGTGGGCAGCGCGTCGCGCGCCAGGCCGAACGCGGCGGCGAGTGACGCGGCGGGGACGTCGAGGCCTTCGTAGAACTCGATTTCGTGGCCGGTCCAGCTGGCGACGAGCATGCGATTGCCGGTGTCGACGTTGAAGTAGCTGGCGACGTCGCCGACTTGGACGCCCTCGGGGACCTGGCCTTCGATGTGATAGACGCGCGAGGTTCCGGTGAGCGTGATCGGTAGCGGTTTGCCATCGAGACTGACGGTGTCACCGACTTGCTTCGTCGCCGCCTCGCGCGCGTCGAGCGGGTGGGAGGGGTCAAAGGCGCGGAACAGCTTCCACTCCGGGCCGTGTTCGGTCTCCTCGAAGACGAGCGTGGCGGAGTTGCCGCTGTCGTCGGCGAGGTTGAACTCGTTCCAGTAGTAGGTTTCGCCGCCTTCGCTGACGCCGAGTACGACGCGGCCGGCGACGCGCACCCGCCAGCCATTGAGGGTCCCGGTGGCGCCGAGGCGGAGAGGCGTGGGGTTGGCGAAGCTCATGGTTTTATTCCAGCGTCCCAATGTTCTTAGGTTTTAACCACGGATCACACGGATCACACGGATGAGCACACGGATCCGTGCTATCCGTGTGATCCGTGGTTAAAATGACCTCGCTCCCGAGGAAAGCCGATCCGATTTCGATGGGGCAGGCATCGATTCATCGAAAAAAATGCGGCACGAACCGGCTCAGGTTTCCCGTGATCCGCCGCGTATCCTCGCGTAGGCCGAGACCGGCGGGTTCGTGATCGACGATCCAGACGCCGCACACCGCGCGATGGCCATCGAACTCGGGCACGTTCGCGACGGCTTGATAGATGAAACCCTCCGCGCCGTAGTCGCCGGGGGTCTCCTCGACGGCGGTGCCGGCTTCGACGACGGCCACGTTGGCGCCCTCGCGGCTGAGCTTGGGTTTGCGCACGTAGCGCGAGCCGAGCGGCGCGGCGGTTTCGAAGGCGGGCAGCAGATTGGGGTGATCGGGGAACAACTCCCACAGAATCGGCAGCAGGCCCTTGTTGCTGAGCAGCATTTTCCACGCGGGCTCGATGAACTGCACCGGGTCGGCGGCCAGGTGGGGCGCGAACTCCTCGTGCACGAGCCATTCCCAGGGATAGAGCTTGAAGCAGTGCGTGAGGCGGTGGCCGTCGAGATCGACGAAGCACCCGGGATCGGCCTGCCACCCGATGTCGTCGACGTACACCCCGCGCGTGGACACGCCGGCTTGTTCGCAGGTGTCGCGCAGGTAGACGACCGTTTGCTCGTCCTCGGGGCTGTCCTTCACACTGCTGAAGTGGATCGTGGTGCCGGCCCAGCGGCGCCAGGCCTCGACGAGGCGTTCGTGCAGGGAGTTGAACTGGTCGGCATCGGGGTGCGTGTCCTGCAGCCAGAACCACTGCGCGACCGCCGCTTCGACCAGTGCGGTGGGGGTGTCGGCATTGTACTCGAGCAGCTTCGGCGGGCCGTGTCCGTCGAACGCGAGATCGAAGCGGCCGTAGAGGCTGAAGTCATCCCGTTCCCAGGAGCGCAGGATGCCGGGGATCGCGCTCGCCGGAATCCCGAGTCGGTCCCACCAACCGCGCCGGACGACCATATCCGCGGCATCAATACATCGGTAGTGCAGCTCTTGGGCGGCGGACTCGAGGGCGTCGATCTCCGCCGCGGTGAATTCATAGCAGGCCGACTCGTCCCAGTACGGCCCGTGCTCGTGCGAATGATACGTGAGGCCGATCGCTTCGACCCGTTGGTGCCAGTCGCGGCGAGGCGAACAGGAATGCCGTTGCATCAGGACGGCACGAAGTGCGAACGGGACGTGCTGCCGAAGCCGCTGCGCGGGACGTGGTCGGTGCGCAGGGACTGGGCCTGGCGGGCGGCTTCGGGCGTGGGCGCGGAGATGTTCACGATGCTGCGGTGCGGAGCTGCGCCCCACTGGCCGCCGTAGAAGTACATGTTCCGCGTGGGATCGAAATGATTGTAGGGGAGCGGAAAGAAGGCGCGGAACGGAGCGTGATAGTGCCCGGCGCCGGGGATCTGGGTGTCGTTGGTGAGAAAGGTCTCGCTCGTGACGAGCGGCAACGTGGCGGCCGCGGCCGTGCCGAGGGCCCCGGCGGACAACCCGGCGAGGAGCACCCGCCTGACGTATCGGCTGCGTTTCACTGCGGAAGGCCGGTCCGGACGGCGCTCAACCGAGCATGGCGGCGGCGATGATGATACAGACGCCGAGAATGACGGAGCCGGCCACGATGGCGGCGGCGACGTTCTTGTTCCCGACGATCTCGTGGTGCATGTCGCCCGGCGTGCACTTGTCGAAAAGTTTATATCCCCCGATCGCCGCGAGGATGCCG
>JBEIHL010000019.1:0-12251 GCA_040381375.1 Opitutaceae bacterium | reverse complement strand
TCAGGGGGATCGGATCCGGGCGGGGTTAAGGGGAGGGGGACGGGTGAAAACGGAATCGGATACCTGTAGTCCCCCCAACCCTCAAGCCCGCTTGACCGACCAGCGGCGGTGGCCGGTGCCAGCGCGCTGGTGCTCGCGTCAGCGGGATGGGCGGGCGAGCCGGCGCGGAAATGGCGCGGCGCAGTGATCGGTCACACCGGGCGCGGCGACTTCGGGCACGGGTGCGAGACGCCGTGACCCCGTCGACCGCGCTGGCTCTTGACTGACGGGATCGCACGCTCGAGGACCCACGATCAAGCCGGTGCCGCAAGTTTCGCCCTGGCCCCATCGCACTTGCAGTGGCGCACTGGCGCAGAGGTCTCACTCTCTGCGTCCCGGCGCCTCGAGCGCAGCGGGCGCGAGACCTGATTGGGACTGTTCAGAGTCGAACAATGGGGGGAGAAAGGGGGAGTAGGGACGAGCCGGTCCCGTTTGGATTACGCGCTGCTACTTGTCGTCAAGACTCGACCCTTGAAGCCTCGCGCGGTGGTGCGGTGAACGCTGGCTCAACCTCTCTCAACCGGTCACTGCGACGGGGAAAATTCGGCGTCGTTTCGCGATGACTGGCGTGGGGTCGGCGGGAAATTCCGCCGGAATCCGATGGCCACGGCGGCGGTCACCACGCAGCGCGTTCTCGGCCGTGCAGCGGATTTGGAAATCCTGCATGCGCTGGAACAGGCCGAGCAGTTGCTCCGGCTGCGTGTAGGCATCGAGCCCCGCGCGATCGAGGGCGACCAGTAATTCGTGGGCGGCCTCGAGGGTCGATAGGCAGCCTGGTTCCGGCTGGCGCTTGATGACGAACCGGCTCGGCGCCGCGTGGGAAAACATGAGGCGCGGCAGCCGTTGCAGGCTGAAGCTCGTCCGCAACATCGGCCGGACCAACCGCCACGTCGCGTCGAGCAGAAAGACGACGAGTCGGCGCGTCTCGAGTTGAGCGCGGAGGGTAGAAAGCTGGGCGCCGTCTTGCGGCACCGTCGAGAGATCAATCGCGTCGCGGCCCGGATAGAGGAGCACGGGGAGATTTTTCGGGTCGTGAATCAAAGCCTGCACGGCGTCGTGCTCGTCGAAGCCGATGCCCAGGTGCAGCTCGCTGTCGCGCAGGCAGAGGTGCGTGAGCCGGCCGGTGTTCGCCTTCACCCGTTTGAATTCGTAGGGGTGCATGAGAATGACGAACTTCGTGCGCGTCGGCAGGGGCGTGATCGACCCGCACCAGCAATGGCGGGCCGGCCAGTAACAACGGTAACACATCACGCGACTCATGGGCCGGGCACGATTGCGCCCCTTGCGCCGCGTGACCAGAGGCAAAGTGCGGCGGGCTTCCTCTCTCGTCCGCTAAACGTGATCGGCTCGTCGCGCCGGCCTCCGCTGCTTCGCGTGGGCGGCGAATGCACGCCACGCATTGCGCCAAGGCAGGTATCTCGCGCAGAGGGACGGAGGCGCGGAGAAGGAGAGGGTCATGCCGAGAATCTAGACAAGTTTCGGAGGATAGTTCCACCTTCGTGGTGGAGTCGGAGATTCTCACGGCGCTGTTCAAGGGTCTGGTGAATGTGGCCGACGACGGCGTCGCCGTTCTGCCGCGCTGGCCTTATTGCCATACGGGCAAGATGTGGTTGGTATTCTTCATCATCTTCTCTGGTCTGCCCTTTCCTTCCCGCGCATGAACAATCCGTCTCCCGGCCGTCGTCCGGCCTTTGGCTGGTGGCTGGGCTTGGCCGGCCTGATCGTGGTCGGGCTCCTGGTGGTTTGGTTCGTCCGACGCCCGCCCACGGCCGTCGTGGTTTCGCCGGAAACCCGCGAGGTCGTTGATCTCGTCGTCGTCAGCGGACGATTGCGGGCCATCCGTGAAGCCGCGGTGGGTGGCGAGATCGGAGGCACGGTCGAGGAAGCGCTGGTGCGCGAGGGTGATCGCGTCACGGCGGGACAGGAGCTCGCGCGGCTCAGCATGCTCGATTACGATTCGCAACAGCAGCAGGCCAGGGCGGCGCGCGCCACCAGCGTAGCCGACGTCGAGGTGGCGGCCCTGGCCGTGGCGCAGGCTCGGCGCGATCTGGCCCGCGCGGAGGAACTGGCCC
Source organism: Opitutaceae bacterium (assembly GCA_040381375.1). Classification (GTDB taxonomy): domain Bacteria; phylum Verrucomicrobiota; class Verrucomicrobiia; order Opitutales; family Opitutaceae; genus ER46. The sequence goes on along the minus strand of JBEIHL010000019.1, from coordinate 10,140 downwards.
GGGGCGGCGTGATGACGACGGCCGATCTCGAGGCCGCCCGCAGCGGGGCCGCCCGTTTGGCCGCTGCGGAAACCGCGGCGCGCGCCCGGGTCGCCGAGTACGACGCGGCGCTCGCCGTGCTCGAACGCCAACTGGCCAAACGGATCGTGCGGGCGCCGTTTGCCGGCATCGTCACCCGCCGGTCGGTGGAGCCCGGACAGAGCGTCGTGCCCGGCACGGCCCTTTACCTCGTGGCTGAGATGTCGGCCGTGGAGATTTACGCCGAGACGGACGAGAACAACGTGCAGCGCCTGCGCGTCGGCCAGCCGGCCACGGTGATCGCTCCGGCTTATCGCGAGCAGCCCTTCAAGGCGAAGCTGGATCAAATCGGCCCACGGGTGGAGTGGGATCGCGGTGTGATCGGTTTGCGGCTCACCCCGGAGCAGCCGCCCGCGTTCCTCCTGCCCAATATGACGGTCGACGTGAACATCGAGGTGGGCCGCTTTCCGCGCGCGCTCACGGTGCCGGCGTCGGCCGTGTTGCGCGCGCGGGACGGCAATTTTGTGATGCTGGTCGACGGGGACCGGTTCACGCGGCGGGCCATCAAGGTCATTGGTGAGAATCCGGCTTATGTCGCCATTGAGGGCCTGACGACCGGGGACCGCGTGGCCCGCGAGGCAACGAAGGTGACGGCGGATGCCCGTCATCGAATGACGGCGGCGACGCCCTGAGATCGTGGCGATTCGATCCTTTGCCCTTGCGGTGGCGGTGCGGCAGCTCGCGCACAATCGAGGGCAGACGCTGCTCTCGATCGGCGTGGTGGCGATGAGCGTCACGCTGATCATCTTCACCTCGTCGCTCATTCGCGGCGTGCAGGTGCGGCTGGTGAACACCATCACCGACTCGATTCCCCACGTTCGCGTCATGCCGCTGGAGCGCCAACCCGAGGTGCTGTGGGACCGCGCCGATCCGAATGAAGCGGTGGTGCACGTTGGCACCGTGCCAAAGCTCGAGCAGCGCCTGCGCAAGATCGAGGGCTGGCAGCCATGGCTCGAGCGGATCGCCGCGCTGCAACCGAACGAGCTCACGGCGCTCACGCCCTCGATCGAGGGCAGCGTCGTCATTGCCCGCGAGAGCAAGCGGCTCTCCGCTCGGCTTCTGGGCGCGGTGCCGGAGGTCTACAACCGCATCATCGATCTGCAGCAAAATCTCGTCGCCGGGCGCTACTTCGGCCTCAATGGCGGCGAGGCGGTGATCGGGTTGAAGCTGGCGACGGACCTTGGTGTCGGCGTCGGCAACCGGGTCAGCCTGCGCAGCGAGGAAGGCATCACGGCCAACGTCACGATCGCCGGCATCTACGAGACGGGCTTCGGTTCCGTCGATGGCGGGCTCGTGGTCGTGCCGGTGCGCGACGCGCAGTCGCTCCTTGGGATCGGCAACGCGATCACGGGCTTCGGGTTGAAGGTGCGCGATGTGTTCGCCGCGGAGCGGATCGCCGGCGAACTGCGGCAGCAGTTGCCCTTCAAGGTCGAGAGCTGGATGCAGGACAATGAGCGCACGCTGAGCGGCCTGCGGGCCCAGTCCGGTTCCTCGCAGATGATTATTTTTTTCACCACCGCGTCCTCGGGCCTCGCGATCGCTGCCTTGATGGTGATGTCGGTGACCGGAAAGTTCCGGGAGATTGGCATCCTCAAGGTCATGGGTGCCACGGCCGGTCAGATCCTGCGGGTGTTCACGCTTCAGGGATCGATTCTCTCGCTGCTCGGGGCCGCGCTCGGGTCGGTCGCGGCGTTCTCGCTCCTCCGCTGGCTGGGCGGGCTGCAGACGATTTCGCCGACCACCGGTCGCGCGTCGGAACTTTTCCCCATCGTGATGACGGCCGGAAATTTTCTCCTCGGCAACGGGCTGGCCATGGCGGCGGGGCTGGTGGCCTCCGTGTATCCGGCGTGGCGCGCCTCGCGCGTGAACCCGATCGAAGTCATCCGCGGACAATGAGCGCACCCACCGACCAGCCGATCCTGGCGCTCGAGAACGTGGGCAAGGTGTACGCCGGCGCCGTGCCGACCCGCGCCCTCGAGGGGGTGACGTTCTCCGTTGGGCCCGGCGAATTCGTCGCCATCGTCGGGGCGTCGGGCTCCGGCAAGACCACGCTGCTCAATCTGCTCGGGCTGCTCGACTCGCCATCGGAAGGGCGAATCTCGCTCGATGGCCGCGACGTGACCGGGCTGTGGCCCGACGAAGCGGCGCGGCTGCGGCGCGATCGGATGGGGTTCATCTTCCAATTCCACTACCTGCTGCCGGAGTTCAGCGCGCTCGAGAATGTGCTGATGCCCTGCCGGCTCGCGGGAGACGGCCGCGACCTGCGGGAGGAGGGAAGGGTGCGGGCGTTGTTTGCGCGGGTGGGGTTGACCCCGAAACTCGACCGGCGGCCGGATCAGCTTTCCGGCGGTGAACAGCAGCGCGTGGCCATCCTGCGGGCGCTGGCCAATGATCCGCGGGTGATTCTCGCGGACGAGCCGACGGGCAATCTCGACAGCCGGAATGCCGAGGAAGTGTTTGGCCTGCTGCGCGAGATCACGCGCGAATCGCAGCGGACGGTGATCATGGTGACCAACTATCGCGACCTGGCCGAGAAAACCGACCGCGTGATCACGCTGCGGGATGGGCGGATCGAATCGGACGCCAGAGGCGAAGGCTGAGGGCGGGGAGCCCGCAAGGAGACGGGCCGTGCTCGCGCCGAGGCGCAAAGGCGCAGAGGTCCTGATCTCCGCGCCTCGGCGCCTCGAGCGCAGCGGGCGCGAGATTTGATCGGCCCAGCTCGGATTCACCATCGAACTCGGCGCGGCATCGCCGCATAATGCCCGCAGGCTCAGGGCAAACGGGGTCACGTCCCAACTCCATGATTGTTGCGGTCTGGAGCTCCGCTTCCGGACCGGAAGTTTCGAATTCGTCCTTGGTGGTTGCACGGAATTCCCGCGCGTTGGAAGTTGGGACCTGACCCCATGGGCAGATTCAAGGAGACGGGCCGTGCTCGCGCCGAGGCGCAAAGGCGCAGAGGTCCTGATCTCCGCGCCTCGGCGCCTCGAGCGCAGCGGGCGCGAGATTTGATCGGCCCAGCTCAGATTCACCATTGAGCTTGGCGCGTCTTCGCCGCAGAATGCCCGCGGGCTCAGGAGCCCGGCACCATGATCTGTTACGTCGCCGCCGAACCCGCTCATGGTGATGTCCGCGTCCCGCTGACGCCCATGACCGCCGCGGCGCTAACGAAACTCGGCCTCGAAGTGCACGCTCATCCAGGGTTGGGCCGGGGCAGTTTCTACGCGGACGAGGAATACCTCGCCGCCGGTGTCGCGCTCTCGGGCGAGCACGCGAGCGTGCTTCACCAGGCCGATCTCGTGCTGCGCGTGCGCCGGCCGTCCCTCACCGATGCCGGCCGCATGAAGCGCGGCGCGGTGCATCTGAGTTTCCTCGACCCGTTCCATGAACGCGAACTGATCGCGGCGTTTGCCCACGCCGGCGTCTCGGCCGTCAGCATCGAGATGATCCCGCGCACGACGCTCGCGCAGAAGATGGACGCGCTGAGCTCGCAGGCGAGTCTCGCGGGCTACGCCGCGGTCATTCAGGCGGCGGCGCGCTTGCGGCTGGCGCTGCCGATGATGATGACGCCGGCGGGCACGATCCTGCCGGCGCGCGTGTTTGTGATCGGTGCAGGCGTGGCCGGGCTGCAGGCGATCGCGACGGCGAAACGGCTCGGCGCCCGGGTGGAGGCCTTCGACACGCGGCCGGCGGTCGAGGAACAAGTGCGTTCCCTCGGCGCGAAGTTCGTGAAGATCGACCTCGGCGAAACGGGGCAGACGGCGGGTGGCTACGCGCAGGCGCTGACCCCGGAGCAGATCGCGCGGCAGCAGGCGGCCATGGTGAAGATCTGTGCGCAGGCGGACATCGTGATCACGACGGCCAAAGTCTTCGGTCGAAAGGCGCCGCGACTGGTCACGGCGGAAATGTTGGCGGGCATGCGCGCGGGCAGCGTGGTCGTCGACCTCGCGATCGAGAGCGGCGGCAATGTCGAGGGCGCCGTGGCGGGCGAGGATGTCGTCACGAAGCACGGCGTGACGATCATCGGCCACCCGTGCCTCGAGGGCACCGTGGCGCACCATGCGTCTCAGGTGCTCGCGGGCAACTACGCGGCGTGGATCACGCATTTCTGGGACGCGTCGAAGCGGGCGCTGCGACTCGATCCGCCGGATGAAATTTTGCGCGGCTGCCTGATCACGCACGGTGGCGCGATCGTACACCCGCAGTTTGCGCCGTAACCCGCCGCCTCGCTCCCATGGAACTCATCCTGCTCTTCTTCATCTTCACGCTGGCGGGGTTCCTCGGGTTCGAACTCATCGCGAAGGTGCCGTCGCAGCTGCACACGCCGCTGATGTCCGGGTCGAACGCGATCTCCGGCATCGCGATCGTCGGCGCGATTGTCGCCGCGGGGGCCGACGATGGCTCCTGGGTCACGACCGTGCTGGGCACGACCGCGGTGACGCTCGCGATGGTGAATGTGATCGGCGGGTACTTCGTCACCGACCGGATGCTCGGCATGTTCCGCAAGAAGGAAACGGCGGTCGAAGCGAAGAAGGAGGAGCCGCCCCGATGAACCGCGAGATCCTGATCAACGCGGCCTACATCGTCGCATCGATCCTGTTCATCGTCGGGCTGAAGATGCTCGGCCGGCCGACGACGGCCCGGCGCGGAAATCTTGTATCCGGAATTGGGATGCTCATAGCGATCGTGGCCACGCTGGTCGACCGGCAGGTGGTGAGCTACACGTGGATCGGTGCCGGTTTGATCGCGGGCACGGCCATCGGGTTGATGGGTGCGTATCTCGTGAAGATGACCGCGATGCCCGAGATGGTGGCGCTGCTCAACGGCCTGGGCGGGCTCGCCTCGCTCTTCGTCGGCGCCGCGGAGTTCATGCGCATCCGCATCGGTGAAGTGACGCCGGAACACCCGGCGTTCACGGCGATCGCGATCTTCTTCACCGTGGTAATCGGCGCGATCACGTTCACCGGCTCGATGCTGGCCTTCGGCAAGCTGGCGGAGTGGCTGGCGGGCCGGCCGATGTTGTTTCGCGGGCAGCACATCTTGAATGGGATGATGGTGGTGGTGACAGCCGTGGCGGGCGGCGTCTATTGCGCCGCGGGCAGTCCCGACGCGATCCTCGGCGCGTTTCTCGTCTTTGCCGGCGTGGCGCTGGTGCTGGGCTGGACGTTCGTGATGCCGATCGGCGGCGGGGACATGCCGGTGGTGATCTCGATGTTGAACAGCCTCTCCGGGCTCGCCGCGTGTGCGGCCGGCTTCGTGATCCGCAACAACGTCCTGATTGTCGCCGGCTGCCTCGTCGGTACGAGCGGCGTGATCTTGTCGCTCATCATGTGCAAGGCGATGAACCGTTCGCCGCTCAACGTGCTGTTCTCCGGTTTCGGTGCCGGCGCGGCGGGCACGCCGGGAAGTGCGGGCGCACTCATTACCGGCGAACTGAAACCGATTTCCGCGGGCGACAGTTTTGCGGTGCTCGAGGCCGCGCGGCAGGTGGTGATCATTCCCGGTTACGGCATGGCGGTGGCGCAGGCGCAGCATGTCGTGCGCGAGCTGGCGGAGATTCTCGAACGCAACGGCGCCGAGGTGCGGTTTGCGATTCACCCGGTGGCCGGCCGCATGCCGGGACACATGAACGTGCTGCTGGCCGAGGCCAACGTGCCGTACGAGCAGCTCGTCGAGATGGACGTCATCAACCCGGTCATGCCCGCGATGGATGTCGCGATCGTCATCGGGGCGAACGACGTCGTGAATCCCGCCGCGTCGCACGACCAGGCGTCGCCGATCTACGGCATGCCGATCATCCACGCCCACGAGGCGCGCACCGTGATCGTGCTGAAGCGCGGCCGGGGCGCCGGATTTTCGGGCCTCGAGAACCAGCTCTTTTCGCTGCCCAACACGCGCATGCTTTACGGCGACGCGAAGGCGTCGCTGCAGGCCGTCGTCAGTGAGTTCAAGAGTCTGAACGTGGCGTGAGGCGGGGGTTTTTGACCACGGATCACACGGATAACACGGATGACTGAGCACCCGGTCCTGTCTTTATCCGTGTTATCCGTGTGATCCGTGGTCAAAGCCTGGAAATCCAACGCCTCCGCATATTTCAGCCGGTGCGGGTCGCGGCCACGGCGACCGCGATCGCCGCCACTACTGCATCCACCATTTCATCACTCACGTGCCGGAAGTCCAGTTGGAGCAGCTCCGGGGTCGGCGCCTCGCGCACGATGATCGCCGGTGAGCCGGTGCGGAGCCGGGCGGCGAGCGTGGCAGCGGTGAGGCCGGCCACTTCGGGTTGAACTGCGACGTGCAGCCGGGAGAACCGGTCGCTCACCGCATCCGGGACGATGGTGGCGGTCAGGCCCGGAACTTCGTCGAGTCCGGCCTGGCCGCGCGCGAGCCGGGCGGCGAGTCCGGCGTGAATCACGGCCGGGTCGGTCAGCCGCCAGCGTTCCAGCGCCGCGATGACGCCGATCACCGCTTCCTTGCCGGCTTTCATCGGGCGCCCGATGCCTGACTCCTGGGCGACACAGGCGCGGACCAGTGCGGCTTTTCCCGCGACGATGGCCGAGGTCAGGCCGGCGAAGCGCTTGTGCACGCTCGTGATCACGAGATCTGCGCCGGCGGACAGGAACGGCCGGATGTCGGGCTCCGCCGCGGCATCGACGATGGCGGGCACGCCGGCGTCATGGCAGAGGCGGCAGAAGGTGGCCACGTCGATCATGCCGCTGGGCGCGGTGTGGTGCGACACCACGAACAGGGCCGCGGCCGTCTGCGGCGTGAGTGCGGCGATCAGATCCGCGGGCACGCAACGCGTGTCGGTTCCGATCTCCACGACGCGCGCGCCGGTGAGTGTGATGTTCTGCCGGATCGGTGCGCCGTAATCGATCCGATGGCCGCACTGGAGCACGACCGCGTTTTTCAGGCCGGTCGTATCCGGCAATTGGTGAATCAACGCCTGGTCTTCGCCCGTCATGCAGCCCGCGATCGCCATGGCGATTCCGGCCGCCGAGCAGTGCGTGACCGCGCCGGCTTCGCACTCGAACGCAGACGCGATCGCCGCGGAGGCGGCCCGCCGCAGTTCCCGCATGTCCGCCCAGTGCGGCCCCAGCGCCGTCACGGCGGCCAAGACCTCGGCGCAGACCGGGGAGGCGCCATAGCCGGTCTCGGCGCCGGAGACGTTGATCACCCGGGTCAGGCCGAGCTCGGCCAGCACGTCGCGAGGCGGAGAGAAAGGCACCCGCGGAGCAAACGCGGTTCGGCGGCGGGGCGACAACCAGAATCTCGACCCTGACCTCGGCGCTTTGGCGGCGGCAAACGGTTAACAAGGCCGGGAAGATCGGGAAGAGCAGCTGGTCTGACCTTCCCGTCCTTCCCGATCTGGTATGTTCAACCGGGTCGCGTGACCACGTCTTTGGGCATCGGGGTGATTGACCGACGGAGGAATTCATAGCGAGATGACATCACTTCGTGCGCCGACCCCCGTTGCGGAGTGCCCAAACTTCTCCCGGACACGCCATGTTTGCTGGTTTCCTCCCGTTCCTGGCCCGAGCCTTTTTCACGCGGCCGATTTTCCTCGTGGTGCTCGTGGCCACCGCGCTGCCGCTGCGAGCGCAGCCTTTCGAACTGATCCTGAAGGGCGGACACGTCATCGACCCGCGCAACAATATCGACGGCGTCCGCGATGTCGCCGTCGCCAATGGCCGGATCGCCGCCGTCGCAACGAACCTTACGCCGACCCCGGGCACGCAGGTGATCGACGCCCGCGGCATGTTCGTCACGCCGGGCTTGATCGACTTGCACGTGCACCTTTTTGCGACCACGGGCGTGAAGGGTGCGTGGGCGGGCGACAACAGCGTGCTACCGGACGGCTTCAGCTTCCGCACCGGTGTCACCACGATGGTCGATGCCGGTTCGTCGGGCTGGCGGAACTTCGAGACGTTTCGCCATACGGTCATCGACCGGGCGCAAACGCGCGTGCTGGCCATGATCAACATCGCGGGCCTCGGCATGATGACCAATGCCGCGGAGCAGGTCGCCGCGGAGTTTCAGCCGGCCGAGGTGGTGGCGCTGGCGCGCAAGCACCAGGACGTCGTCGTCGGCGTGAAGACGGCGCATTACGAACTGCCCGACTGGAACTCGGTCGATCGGGCCCTCGAGGCGGGCAAGGCGGCGGGCATTCCGATCATGGTCGACTTCGGCTATTTCCGGCCGGAGCGGCCGTACTGGCAGCTCGTCACGGAGAAACTGGGGCGGGACGATATCAGCACGCACTGTTACCGCGCGAGCGTGGCGTGGATGGATGAGAACAACCGCGTGCATGGCTACCTGCATCGCGCCCGGGAGCGCGGGGTGAAGTTCGACGTCGGGCACGGCGCGGGCAGCCTGGTCTTTCGCAATGCCGTGCCGGCGATCAAGGCGGGCTTCTACCCCGATTCGATCTCCACCGACCTGCACACGCTGAGCATGAACATCGCGATGCTGGACATGCCGACGACGATGTCGAAGTTCCTCGTCATGGGCATGCCGCTCAAGGACGTGATCCTGCGTTCCACCTGGAACCCCGCGCAGATGATTCGGCGGCCGGAGCTCGGGCATCTTTCGGTGGGCGCGGGCGCGGACATCGCGGTCCTGCGCGTCGACACCGGTGAGTTTCACTACATCGACAGCAAGAGCGGGCGCATGCGCGGCACGCAGCGGATCACCTGCGAGCTGACGTTGCGCGACGGCAAGGTGGTGTGGGATTGGAACGGTCGGGCTGGCACCGACTACCAGCGACTCCCACCCGACTATGGCCTGCGCGAGGGCATCGATGTCGTGGTCCCTCCCCCGAAGTCATGAGCGAATCCATGGAACGCCGCCAATTCATCGAGCGAACGCTGGCCGCGAGCGCGGCCTTCGGCGCCGCCACGTCGGCGGCCTCCGCCGCGACCGCCGCGCAACCCGCGTCGACATCGTCCGTGTCACCGCCGTCTCCGCCGCCGCCGACCGGTGAACTGATTTCCGGCGGAGGGGGCGGCACCTCGTATCAGCTGCCGATCACGGTCGAGCGCCGGCGCGAAGGAAAACCGCATCGCGGGAAAGTGCTGGCGGCGATCCAGCCGCATTGCGACGACATCCCGATCTACGCGGGCGGCACGGTGCTCAAGCTGCTCGACGAGGGCTATGAGGGCATCCTGATCACGATGACCGACGACTCGATGGCTGGCCCCGGCCGGCTGCACGGCGAGATCGCGGCGAGGAACGAAGTGGAAACGATCGAGGTGGCGCGCCGGATGGGACTCAAGCAGAGCATTTTCTTGAACTACCCAAACCACAACATGGACGCCTGGCCGGTGGTCGAGATGCGGGCGCGGCTCGTGTTCCTGTTCCGTGCGTTCAAGGTGGATACGGTGCTGACGTACGATCCTTCCGGGTTGTACGAGCGGAATCCGGATCACTATGTGGGCGCGAAGGCGGTGGAGTCGGCGTGCTGGATGGCGCGGTCGGCCTGGGATTATCCGGAGCACCTGGCCGCGGGGCTGAAGGTGCATGGACCGGCGGACAAATATTATTTCTCCCGCGGGCCGCAGTTGGTGAACCGGGTCGTGGATATCGGTGATTTCATGGACCAGAAAGTGTGGGTCAATCTGGCGAACGTGACGCAAGGCCCGGCGGGCAACAGCGGCGTGAACCTGCGGGCGCGGCTGGCCGCGGAGGGCAAGCGGCTGCCGCTGCTCGATGGCACCGACGAACAGGCGAACCGGGCTTACGCGAAGGAGTTTGCGCTCGCCCGCGACCGGCAGCGCGCCGTGGCGTACGGGCTGCAGTACGCGGAGTACTTTCACTACAGCCCGCCGGACGAATCCGCGGTCGACGCCTACGTGCGGGCGAATGCGGTGCGGTTGTGAGGTCTCGCGCAGAGGCACGGAGGCGCAGAGCTCCGATCCTCTGCGCCTCCGCGCCTCAAGCGAAGCGGGCGCGAGATTTGTCCGAGTTTGAGGTGCCAGATTTCGACGCCGTAAAGTTCCGCGAGATCGTAATCAAGGATCACTGAGGTCTCGCGCAGAGGCGCAGAGGCGCAGAGGTTCGAACCTC